>JBAXLL010000054.1:0-9499 GCA_037134835.1 Verrucomicrobiota bacterium | reverse complement strand
GTGTTCGTGGTGACGGTGTTGATCGGCGCAAAGACCGCACCCGCGCCGTCGAGCGTGACGGCGGCGTCGGCGGCGATGGTCGTGAACGCGGGCGAGCCAGGCAACGTGAGCGTCGCACCGTCGCGGCCCACGCGCGCGCGCTTCGTGCAAAAGCTGGCGCAGCGCTACCTCTCGGCCGCGTCCCTGAGCGTCGGCGAGAAGGAGCTGGCCATCGAGGCGTTCCTGAAGGGCAACAGCGCCATCGAGTCGCTCGCAGGCGGGGAGCAGAAAAAACGGCGGTGCATCATCATCGACAACGTCCAGCGCGTGCTGCGGCCGGGGCTGGGCAACGAGCGGCAGGAGGTCTTCAGCTATCTCCACGAGCTCCAGGAGGAGACGGGCTGCTGCATCATCCTGACGTGGGTGCCGACCTTCCGCCGCGTGATCACCGGGGCCGACCCGTTCTGGCAGCAGTTCCTCGGCCGCATCGGCGGCGAGGACGAAATCCTGCGGATGGAGTAGCGGCTGAAGAAACCCGACCTGCTGAAGTTTGCCCGCGAGTTTTCCGTGGCCGACGACGTGGCCGCGTGGCCGATGCTCCAAAAATGGGGCGGCACGCAGTGGGGCATCCGCATCCTGATCCACAAGCTGGAAAAGGCGCGGCGGCTGGCGACGGCGCGGAACTCGAAAGAGATCAGGGCCGCGCACCTGCAACAGGTTGACCTGGAGTCCGTGGACGCGGCGGTGATGGCCGACGACGAGGGAGGCGCGTCGTGATCGCGGCCGAAATCAAACTCAACGACGGCACGACGCTGATCGTGACGCCGAGGCGGCTGGGCGGGCACCGGCTCGACGCGCGGGTCAGGCACTCGGGGGGCGCGACGATTTTCCAGGTCGCCGTGCTCACAGAGTAGAAGGCGCGCGCGTTGCGCGAGGCGCTGCGCGGGCCGGACGACCTCGCCGGCCGGTCGTGTGACGACAACGGCGAGCCGCTCTGCGCGCTCGCGGAGGATCGCATGACCACCGAGGCGCGCGAGTTCCTGCAAATTTCCGGCCGCGAGGCCGGTTTCGTGCCCGGTAAGTAGGGCGACAGCCGGGAGAGACCGGCACCAATTTTCACCCGTAACTCAAAACCAAAAACAACCAACCGCGCCTCCGTCGCACACCCACCATGCCCACACCCACCAAAGAAGACCTCGTCGAGCGCGCGCAAATCGTCCGCACCTTCGAGGCGTCCTGCAAGATCGACCACCCGACCGACGACGAGCGGAACTTCCGCGTCGCGCTCATGAAGAAACTCGGCACGGGCTGGGGTCTGAAGAGCTGCGCGCGGTCACGATCCAGCCAGCGGGCAGGTGAGCGATGAAGCCCGGCGCGCGCACTCTCTACCATGCCCGGCTCTGGCCGGCGGCCTGCCGCGTGAACGGCTGGCGCGTCGGCGACCTGGCGAAGCGCCGCGAGATCACGCGGCGCTGCATGGAGGCCGTGCGCGGGCCGGCGACCGACTCGACCAGCGACGTGCGATTCGGCGACGCCGAGACGACGGCGCTGTTTGTTTTCCTGAACCATCTGGCCGGGCCGGACGACCTCGACGCGAGCGCGGAGTGGGTCAAGTGCCAGGAGGACTATCGCACCTACAACCTCGCCCGGCAGGCCGACTGGCACGAGCGCGCGCTCTATGGCCACGGCCGAAACAGGCTGGCGCGCGACCGCTTCGCCGGCGCGGTCTCGGCCGGCGGCAAAGCGCTTGACGCGCTCGACCCCGACGCGGTGTGGAAACGCCACCTCACGATGGCCAGCCGGCACCAGAAAAAGATGCGGCAGGAGCGGGCGGCGGTGCCGGCGTTCAACGAGGGGCCGTTTTGACGATGGCTGGCGGACTCCAGGCCCAGCGCGCGCGGTGGCTGCCGAAACCGGCGGCACGGCTGGAACTGCGTTTCAGCGCCGCGCCGTTGCCGGCCAAGCTCGACGCCATCGCGGCCGTGATCGTGGCCCTGCGCGAGGCCCACGCCGAGGAGCTGACGCCCAAGCAGTGGGAAAACCTGGGCCGCGCGCAGGCTCTCCTAGCCGACGTGATGATGGAGCCGAAGGCCGCGCGTGCGGCGCTGGAAGGCGGGCGATGAAGGGGCTTGCCCAATTGCCAAGCGGTTATCACCGTCCCGAACACCTGTTCGCCAAAAGACAATGCCCATCCCTGATTACCAGTCGTGCATGTTGCCGCTCCTCCGCTACGCAAGCGACGGCGCAGAGCACGCGTTCAAGATGCTGTGGCCGCACTGGCGCAGGAGTTCCGCCTGACAGAAGAAGAGAAGAGCCAATATCTTCGCAGCGGACAGCAGACGGTTATTCAGAATCGTGTCGGATGGGCACGCACATACATGAAAAAGGCGGGGCTTCTTGTTTCACCCCGTCGCGGCTTCATGTTGATCACCGAGCGCGGCCGTTCTTTGTTGAGCGAGAATCCACAGGCCATTGACGTGGCATTTTTGGAGCGGTTCCCGGAGTTCATCGAGTTCAGGGCGCTGCGGCACGAAGAAGAAGAGGCACCGGCCGCCGCTACCACTCCAGCGCTCGACTTTGGAAAGACCCCACATGAAGCGCTGGAGTCGGCCTATGACCGGCTCCGGTCAGAACTGGCTGCGGAGATTCTTTCGACGATCAAGGTTTCGGAGCCTGCGTTGCTTGAGGAGATCGTCGTCGATCTGCTCGTGAAGATGGGATATGGAGGCTCACGAAAAGACGCCGGGCAGGCGATTGGCCGGCGCGGCGACGAGGGCATCGATGGCATCATCAAAGAGGATCGTCTTGGGTTGGATATCATCTACATCCAAGCAAAGCGCTGGGAGGCCACGGTTGGTCGCCCAGAGATTCAGAAATTCGCTGGCGCGCTGGACGGTCAGCGCGCGCGCAAGGGCATTTTCATCACGACTTCGGACTTCTCCAGCGAGGCCGTGGATTACGTCTCCCGGATTGATAAGAAAATTATTCTTATCGACGGTCAGACGATGGCACGCCTGATGATCGATTTCGGGGTGGGTGTCACATCGGTTTCCACATACGAGGTGAAGAGGATCGACTCCGATTTCTTCGAGGCGTCATGAAACTGAAGGGCGAACCAGGCATCTCCAGCCACCCTTAAGCCGCCCTAGAAACGCTCCCAAACCTATGCGAATCAGCCCTGTCACGGCCTCCGTCCTCCCAATCCGGCCCGCCACCGGCAGCGCTGCCATCACGGGGGGCTTCCCCCTCTATGAGTCGGGGTTTTTCGGCCCTGCTCGGGGTTTTTCGGCCTCTCCCAAACCTGACTGAGTTCTTCATGCCTGTTCTGCCTACACATATCCGTGTTTATCCGTGCTATCCGTGGTTCAACTGCATGAGTTCGGCTGACGCCTGACCGCTTTTCCCGGGCCGGATCAGGCGGCCTCGGAGTGGGCGAGGATGGCGGGCCCGCGCTTAGTTTTGCGCGACGGCTTTCGGCGCGTTGCGGTAGCTCTCGGGCGGGCCGAGGTAGCTGGGCTTGAGGCCGCCGGTGTCCACGATCACGCGCTCCAGCACGACGGCGGGATCCACCATCCAAACTTTCAGTGTGTGGTAGCCGGCGGTGGCGAGGGGATGGCTGGTGGTGACGAAGCGGGCGTTGTTCTTCACCGATTCCTCCCAATCGCGATTGCCGTTGGCGACGTTGTAATTTTGCGGGACGACCGTGACAACCTGCGGGGCCTCGTCGTCGAAAGAGACGGCGATCCGCACGGGGCGGTCGGGCGCGAAATTGAGCGCGGGGCCGAGTACGAGGCGGGTCTGAGCCGAGCCGGCGCTTTGGAGGTACATCCGGTATTCGAGGCTGGGCGAGTTTTCCTTCGGCTTGAGGCCGGCGACATCCACCGGCGCGGCGCTCCGCATGCCGGAGAGCGTAGAGCCGTAGTCCTCGACCCGCTCCCAGCTCGCCAGGCCGGCGGCCGTCTTGCGCGTGAAATGCTCGGCCTCGATGGCGACCACGCCCTCGCTCTCGGCAAAGCCGGCGAGCGTCTCGCGCGTCACATCGGCGGGCGTGAAGGCGTCCACCCGCACGCTGACAGAGCCGCCGCCGACGCGGGTGAGCGTGACGGCGCCGGTGGCCGCACCTTGGGGCGCCCGGCTCCAGTCCACGCTCACCTGTAGGCGCTGGTCTTGGTTCACGGTGAGTTTGGTAGCGCTGACGGTGATCCACGGCGCGCTGGTGGCGACGGTTGCTTCGAACGGTTCGGTGCCGCGCCGGAAGACCTCAATGTAATGGCTGCGACGGCTGATGGCGTCGAACTTGGGCAACGTGGCGGGGGTCTCGGGGCCCGGCCACGCCTCGGCGGAGCCCTCGACGGCGACGCCCATGCCTGGACCGGCGGCGGGTGTGACCGGGCGCATTGCGCGGTCAATCACGGCGAGGGAGTTGGCGCTGGGTTTCTGGGCGCTCGTGGGCTGGAGGTCCTGCCAGCTGGTGTAGCCAATGTGATACTGGTCCATGAAATGGTTCCATTTGCCGCCGGCCAGCTCGGTGTTGAAGGACTCGAGCAGCTTGACGTGATCAGCGAAGACCGCGTGGGCGCGCTCGGTCCAGTCGTTGGCGCTCGCGCGGCCTTGCTGGGCATGGAGGATGTTTTTGCCGGCGGCGACGTAAAGTTCGTTGACCTGCGCGCTGGCGAGCGTGGGGAAACCGACCAATTCGTGAAATGCGTCGCGCAACCCGGCGGGCAGCTGGGCGGAGATCGCCTTGGCCCGGTCGGCGAGCGCATTGAAGTCGGCGACGACCCGGTCGGCCTCGTTGTAGTTGGCTACGCTGTAGGTGGTGGGTTCGAGCAGCTCGGGTTTGCGGCGGGCGTTGTATTTGGCGTATTGGGCGACGAGGTCGGCGATGTCGGCGGCGAACTGCGGGCCAAACTCACGCTCAGCCCAAAGGCGCGTGTATTCCATCGTGTTGGTGGTGTTCCAGCGGTTGGTGTCCCAACCAAGACGCAGAAAATACTCGGTGGGAATCTCCTGGCCCTTGAAATGGCCGACGTTGACGATCCAGACGCGGTCCGCGCCGTATTGCTTGGCGAGGCCCATCTGTTCGGCGATTTTCGGCAGCGGGCTGGTGTTGATCCACTGGTAGCTGCGTGGGCCGCCGTGGTAATCGAAATGATAATAAATGCCCGCGCCGCCGGAGCGCTTGCGCTCGTCGGCCGTGGGCAGGCGGCGGACGCCACCCCAGTTGTCCTCGGCCCAGAGCAACGTGATGTCGTCGGGCGGATGGAGGCCCTGGGCGTAATAGCTCATGACCTCCTTGTAGAGGCACCAAAGCTGCGGCACCTCGCTGGCGGGGCGGCCCATCACCTCGGCGAGGATCTGGCGCTGGATGCCGACGATTTCCTCGGTCGCGGCGAGGCCGGTCTCCGCGCCGCTGTCGTTCTCGGCGCGCAGGCCCATGGTGATGATGCTCTCGAAATTTTTGTTGCGCGTGATACCGTCGCGCCAGAACTGCGTGAGCGTCGGGCGCTGGGTGACGTTGCTCCAGTTCCAGTTGCCACCGCGCTGCTGCGTTGGAATGCGGTCCCACTCTTTCTGCGCGCGGAGCATCGGCTCCTGGTGGGAGGTGCCCATGACGATGCCGTACTCGTCGGCGAGGCGGGCGTTGGCGGGGTCGTCCTCGTTGAAGGCGTTGTTCCACATCGCGGGCCAGAGGTAGTTGCCGCGCAGCCGCAGCAGCACCTCGAAGAGCTTCGTGTAAAACGCGCGACCGTAGTTGGCGGTGGTGGCGGGCACGCCGGGGAGGCCGGTGACATTGCCGTAGTTTGCGCGCACCCACTCGCTCAGGTCGGGCGCCTCGTCGTTGAGGAAAATGCCGCGGTATTTCACGCTCGGCTCGCCCTGCGCGAACTTGCCAGCCTTCACGAAAAGCGAGTCGGCGTGGCGGGGCGTCACATCGGCCCACCAATACCAGGGCGACACGCCGATCTCCTCCGAGAGGTCGTAGATGCCATAGATCGTGCCGCGCTTGTCGCTGCCGGCGATGACGAGTGCGCTGCTCACGCCGGGGAGCGGGTTGGCGACGGTCTGGAGGAAAAAGGACTCCCACTTGCCGCGGATCCCGCTCACGTCAATTTTCCCCTCGCGTACCAGCCGGTCAATGATCGGGCTCTTGCCGACGGTGCCGATGATGATGGTGGTGGCGGGCAGCGCGGAGGCATCGCTTGGCAGCGCGGGCGTCACCCCGGTGACGCGGTTCACATCCGCCTGCAAATCCTTTGTCGCGCGGACGACGCCCGGCCAGTCAGCAGGGTCCACATAGATGGCGGCGGCCGAGGCGCCCTGGGCGAGGGCGAAGCTTCCGGCGCTCGGGGTGAGGGCGACGTATTTTTCCTGGCCGAGGGCCAAGGCTTGGCGCGGAAGCAAGGCGAGACCGAGGGCGATGAGTAGCAGAGAACGCATGGAAAGGCAGGTTGGGGTGAGCGGTGAAAATGGTCAGGTGGTGGAAAGGCAACGAAGCGCTGCCACACGCCCGACACGAACACCATGAATCCTGAGTGACGGCACTTTTTTGGCTGCCGAGAGGAGACGGTTCCTCCTCCCAGCAGCTGTCTTACAGCTCAATGCCCCGGCGCGTGGAGGTAGCGGCTGGCAAACTCGATGAAGGTGGGCCAGTTCGGTGCATCGGTATGGCCCTGTTCGTGGAGCCGGAAGCCGATGTCGCCGTCAATCACCGGCACCTGCACGCCGGTCATCGGGGATTGCATGGTGAGATGGTTGATCCCCAACGCATCGTTGCTTAGCCCTTTTTTGCCGAGCAGTTCCCATACCGGGCTGGCACCCGCCGCCGCCATGAACATTCCGTGCGGATCCTGCCAGGCGTCGCCGCTGTTGCCGCCGCCCACAAACACCGGTCGCGGGGCGATCAGTGCGACCAGCTCGTGCGCGTCGCCGGGGAGGTCGTTCACGGTCAGCGGACCGCCGTATTTGATGAAGTTGCCCGCCATCCAGTGATACTCGCCGGAGCCGGTGAGGTTCTCGACGGTTTCGCCCATCAGGTGACGCCAGATTTTCGCCCCGCCCTCGCCGGAGGAGCTGACGTAACCGATGGCGACACGGGGATCCCATGCCATCGTGGCCGCAGTGGCCTTGCCCCAGCGGGAGTGGCCCTCGACCCCGACCTGCTTCACGTCCACGAGGGTGTCGGTCTCAAAGAAATCCATGAGCTTGCTGAAGCCCCAGGCCCAGGCCCGAAGGACACCCCAGTCGTCGGCCTTGCGGGCTTGCCCCTTGTTGATGAGGCCGATGATACCCCGCGTGAGGCCAGCACCGTTGTCGGCCTGCACGCTGCCGGTGTTGAGGCTACCGTAGCCCCAGCCTTTTTCCAACGCGAGTTGCTGCCAGGAAACACCGGCACCGGGACCGCCGCGCCCGCCGCCACGCGCGCCTGCCGCAGCGGGGTTGAGCGCCTGCGCGAGCATGGGCTTTTGCACGTCGGTCAGGATCGCGCCAATCTTGTCATTGAGGGCAGTGCGGAGATTGACGGCGGTGGTCTGGAGACCGGTCAGGTCTTGCTGGGCCTTGGTGTTGGCCTCAATGATGGGCCGGATGCTGGCGATTTGCGCGTCCGTGAGGCTCAGCGCGGTCTGCAACTGCTCAAGCGTCGGCAGTGCCTGACCGGCGAGCGTGGGAGCCGCCGCACCGCGTGCCCCACGCGCTCCGGCGGCCGGGCCGGCGGCCGCGGCACCGCGGGGCGCGCCGCCACCACCACCGCTGAGCACAACGATCACCGGTACCTTGCCGGTGGCATTGGCGGGCGTGGTGACCGACGCCTGGATGTTCACGTCAATGAGCGGATAAAAGGAGTTGTCCACATGGCCGTTGAGCTGGCGGGTCACGGTGGGAATGCCCCCGGTGTTGCCCTGCGTGGTGCCGGTCACGGTCCATGTCACCTTGATGGTCTTGGCCATCTCGGGGGCGCGGCCGTAGAACTCGCGATCGAAAATCTCGACGATCTCGGGGCGGCGCTGGTTCCACCATTGCGCGGGGGTGGTGACTTTCTGGCCGTTGTTGAGCGTGAGCACGTCAGGGACGGGCGAGGCGGCCACGGCCTTGGACTCGTCGTAGTTGGCGGAATTGGGCAGGCCGTTGGTGCCGCTGGCGCCGGGACGGACGCTTTCGACCCCGAGCAATTTCATCATCAGGTCGTGATCCTGCTGGTTGGTGAGGGTCAGCGGCTGGGGCAGATCGCCCGCGGCGGGACTTTGCTGGGCATAGCCGAGAGACAAACCGACTAACAGGGCACAAGCCCCGGCGAGGTTTCGGAGGTTGGGGGTTTTCATGGGGATACTCTAAATGTAGAGTAATATGGAATTTGCATTTTGATCTGCGCGAATGCGAAGTAAAAATAAGTCAACTGTTGAGCGATTTGGTTCGTAACGCTTGAATTCAGCTCCTCGGAAGCCTCGTTGATTAATCCCAGCACGATGAACCTGAGGGCGCACTAAAGGCTCCTAGATACTTGAGCTGAAGTCAGGAGCACAGCCATCTGGCATGGGGTGCAGACCTTCCCCTCCGACTAAGATCAGCGGTGACTCAAATAAGTGTGCTCGGTCAGACCCGAACAAAGTCTTGGCGGCTTTGATCCATGCAGCTCGCCTTATCCTTATTTCGTGGTGGCGAGCTTTTTCAGCAATGCGGCGGTGTTCAGCAGGGCGCGGCCCTGATGGTAGCCCTCGGTCCACTGGTCGGTCTTACTGTTGGCGGCCTGGGCGGTGGGAGCGGAGCCGTCGGGAGTGACGTAGGAATACCAGCCGCCGTTCACCTTGTCGAGCTGGTGCGCGGAGATGAAGCTCCACTGCCGCACAAAGGCATCCCAATACTTTGTCGTTTCCTGGCCGAAATGCGAGTGGATGAGCAGGAGCGCGTAGAGGCCCTCGGCCTCGACCCACCAGCACTTGTTGGCCTTGGTGATGGCGGAGCCGTCGAGGTTGCCCTCCTCGTAAAAGCCGGCGTTGGCCTGGTCCCACCCGTTGGCCAGCGCGTGGTCTACAAGCTGGCGGGCGGCGGCCCAGACCTTGGCGTCGTCGGGCCGGCCGAGCACCTTGGCGGCGTCGGTGAGCAGATAGGCGGCCTCGATGTTGTGGCCGTAGCTGTCGCCGCCGCGCGCGGGGCGCACGACCGACCAGTCGGCGTTGAAGAACATGTTCAGATAGCCCGGCTCGCTGTAGATTTTGGCCAAGGAAAGATCATAGACTTCTTGGACGCGCTCCTTCACGAGCCGGTCGGGCCAGACCTCAAGCAGCGCAGTGAGGCCCTCAAGGATATGAATGTGGCTGTTCATGGACTTCTGGCCGACCGGCGTGCCGATGGCGTCGTTGGCATTGGCACCACCGGGACCGCGTCCGCCACGACGCGCCCCGGGGCCGGCGGCCGGCGCGGCAGGATTGGCCGGTGCGCCCGGGGCCGCGGCGGTGGTGGCCGGGGCCGGCGGTGCGGCCGGGCCGCGCGCGGCACCGGGAGGCGCCATCGGCGTGCCGTC
>JBAXLL010000053.1:0-9608 GCA_037134835.1 Verrucomicrobiota bacterium | reverse complement strand
CCCAAAATCCCCGCCGAACTGCCGGTGCTGGTACTGCTGGCGCTCTACGCCAAATACGCCGGGCTGGGCGCGCTCGGCATCCGCACCATCGCCGACGAAGGCGCCCTTGCCGTCGGGCTGCCGACGTTCCTGGGCCTCCCGCTTGATGTGCACCACCTCCAAGTCGTGCCGCCGCTCCTGGGGGCGGCGCTCGCCATCGCCATCCTGGGCATGCTCGAGGCCATCTCCATCGCCAAAACGCTGGCCGCCCAGTCCGGCCAGCGGCTCGACGCCAACCAGGAGCTGGTCGCCATGGGATTGGCCAACCTGGCGTGCAGCGCCTATGGGGCGATGCCCGGCTCGGCCTCGTTCGCCCGCAGCGGGGCCAATCTCCAGAGCGGCGCGCGCACGCAGGTCGCGGCGCTGGCGAGCAGCGTCCTTGTGCTCGGCGCCCTTTTCTTTGTCTCTCCGCTCATCAATTTCATTCCCCTGCCCTGCCTTGCGGCTCACCTGATCCGCATCGGGCTCAAGACCCTGCATCTCACCCCCATCCGCATCGCCTGCCGCGCCACCCGTTCCGACGCCATCGTGTTCGTCACCACGCTGCTCGCGGCGGTTTTTCTCCAGCTTGACATCGCCATCTACGTCGGCGTCGGCATCTCGCTCGCGCTCTTTCTCCGCAAGGCCGGCGCACCCTCGCTGGTCGAATATGGCTTTGATGAACAAGGCCAGCTCACCCAGCTCGGCGGATCCTCCGCGCGCAGCCATGCCGCCATCTCCATCGTCCATGTCGAGGGCGAGCTGTTCTTCGGCGCGGCGGATTTGTTTCAGGAGCAGGTCCGCCTCCTCGCCGACGACCGGCGGATCAAGGTCATCATCCTCCGGATGAAAAACGCACGCCATCTCGACGCCACTTCGGTGATGTCGCTGCTGGAGCTGCACGCCCATCTGCGGCAGACTGGAAGGCATCTCATCATCAGCGGACTCAGCCCCGACGTGGAACGCGTGCTGTGGAACAGCGGCGCCCAGGAAACCATCGGCCGAGAAAATCTTTTCCCCGCCGAGGCCAACCTCACGATGAGCACCAAACGCGCCCTGCTCCGCGCCCGCGAGCTGCTGCGCGAAGATGGCGAGACCGACAAGCCCGACCTGCGCTTTTTCTACGATCAAGCCCGCCAGCCGGCCCCCGTCGGCGGCCCGGCCGCCGCACCAGAAACGGCGGAGGATTACCAGATCTGACACCGGTCGCCGGCATCGGGGAAAACCACCTCGCATCTCGGCGCGAGCGTGGCCATGCCGCACGCCCGAGCTAGGCAAAACGATCCTCAAGGATTATGCAACGAAGACCTGCAGATCCTGCTCGATGAAATCGGGGAACCACGTGAGGTGTGCTGTGGAGTTTCGTTGCAGGCTGAGTCGCTGACTCAACCCCGTCACCTCAAACCCCGTCGGGCGTATCAACCTCAGCCGGCTTGAATTGCCCACCTGCCTCATTGGAAACCTCCGGCGCTACCAACACAAGGCACAGCAGCACACTCGCAATCACGCAGGGAAAGACCAATCCGAAATCGCCTTCGGGCACGCCCGTAATCACGCTGAGTGCAAGCCACCCAATCCACATGCTGATAAAAATTGCCCTCGCCCACGCCAACACCGATTCAGGTCGGTGGTTGAATTGGAGTGGAGCCACCAGCATCCGCCGCCGGAGCAACCGCCGCAAAATCATTCTGGTGCTACCCCACCCCACGACAGTAAAAACCCACTCTCCAAAAATTGCGATCGCGATGGAATCGGCCCAAGGGGGATAGTCGTTTCGCAGCCCCTTCGACAAATAAAATAAAAACGAAGCCGGGATCTTGATGGCCCAAAGCCAAAACCAAATTCTGATAAGGGCAGCGGCTCGCTGAGCCTCTGTCTCCCGATAGTAGCGGCCGATGAATCGGAAACTCCCCACCAGCCCCGCGCCCAAAGCCAGCAGGCCCACGCCTAAATCAAACAGCATCTTGTGCGGGGTCTCATAGGCACGCATCCGCGCATGCCACTCCCGGTTCAAACTATCGAACCGCTCATTGTCCACTGACCCGGGTTGCCAATGCGTGTAGATATCCTGCTCGGCCTTCCCCAATTCGTCCGAAATTCGGTTTGGCGCACCTGCATCGGTGAAAATTGGAATCATACTCGCGTAAAGGACGAGTACCGCCCCGATCGTCACAAAAAACAATCCAAGCCCGAGCAGCCGCCTCGCTCTATACGGTGGTTGAATGCAGTTGACCGTGAGGCTTGCGTCCATTCGTCACCCAGCAAACGCACCGAGCTACGCCAGCGCGAGCGCAAAAGACATTTGCCAACCTGCCCTCACACGGACGGCATGGGCGGCACACGCATGGACTTCGCCACCCAGCTCAGTGCACATGTCGCCCGCATCGAACGCGGCCTCGCCGACCTCGTGCCCGCCGCCACGACCCGCCCCACGCGCCTGCACACCGCCATGCGATACTCGCTGGAGGCCGGCGGCAAGCGTCTCCGTCCCGTGCTCGTCCTCGCCGCGTCGGAGCTGTTCGGCAACGAGGCAAAAGACCCGATGGCTGCCGCCGTGGCGATTGAGTGCCTCCACACCTATTCGCTGATCCACGACGACCTGCCGTGCATGGACAACGATGATCTCCGCCGCGGGCGCCCCACCGCGCACCGGCAATTTGACGAGGCGACCGCGCTCCTCGCCGGCGACGCGCTTCTCACCCAAGCCTTCGCGTTGCTCGTTGAAAATTATTCCGACGCACCCGCCCTCGCGACTGCGCTCGTCCGCGAGCTCGCCGACGCCGCCGGCAGCCGCCGCCTCATCGGGGGCCAGATGGAGGATCTGCTCGCCGAAAAAAAGTCCAACGCCACACCCGACGAACTGGAGTTTATCCATCTCAACAAAACCGCCGCCATGATCGAGGCCGCGCTCGTCATGGGCGGCCTGGTCGGCTTGGGAGCACGGGCGGCCCGCCCGTATGTTCTTCCGAACCATCCCAAATCTGCGGGCGAGCCGCCCGCGCTCCCACCTGAGCTCGCCACCTTGCGCACCGCCGGCCGGCACCTTGGCCTCGCGTTTCAGATCATGGACGACGTCCTCGACGCCACGGCCGACACCGCCACGCTCGGCAAGACCGCCGGGAAGGACGCCAAGGCCGGCAAAACCACATTCGTCAAGCTTCACGGCCTCGCCGCCGCCCGCGCCCGTGCCGACAAGGAATCCGCCGCCGCCATCGCCGAGTTCAGAAAGCTCCCTGGCCGGGCTCCATTCCTCGTCGCGCTCACGGAACAGATGCAATCGCGGAAACGCTGAATCGGAAAATCGCGGAAACGCAGAAGAGCGGAGACGCGATTTTTCACCTCAGTCCTGCTTGTCCTCCAAGCCGAAGACGGCGCGAGCATAGCTTCCGACATTGAAGGGCTGCAAGTCCTCCGGCTGCTCACCGAGCCCGATGAAATAAATTGGCAGCCGCAGCTCGCGCCAGATGGCGGCCAGGGCGCCACCGCGCGAAGTGCCATCGAGCTTCGTCACGACGAGGCCGGTGAGGCCAAAGCTTTGGTGAAAGACACGCGCCTGCTCAACGGAATTGGCGCCGAGCGAACCGTCCACCACCAGCCAGGCGTGGTGCGGCGCGGCGGGATCGTGCTTCTGGAGCACGCGGCGGATTTTCGCCAGCTCCTCCATGAGGTTGCCCTTCGTGTGCAGGCGGCCGGCGGTGTCCACGAGCAGAAAGTCGCGCCCGCGCGCCCGCGCCGCCTGCATCGCGTCGAAGGCCACTGCGGCCGAGTCCGCACCCGTGCGGCTGGCGACGATCTCAAGGTCAAGCCGACCGGCCCATGCTTTGAGCTGCTCGACGGCGGCGGCGCGAAACGTGTCGCACGCGGCAAGCATCACCGTATGGCCTTCCTGCTTGAGCCGCCAGCCGAGTTTCGCCGCCGTCGTGGTCTTGCCCGAACCATTGACTCCGATGAGGGTTATGACCGTGGGGGTGGCGGGGGGAACGCGGCTTCCAGGTGCGTTATTCGCCGCCGGCGTACCCGGCACTCGCGCTGTGGACTCCAGCCGCCCCTCGCTGCCAGCAAGCACACGCGCAAGCACGGCGGCACCAAGCTCGGCCGCCTGATGGCCCTGCAGCCCAGGGTCTATGCGCGCGGCTGTCTTTATCTCGGCCAGTATTTCTCCGGTGGTCTCGACGCCGAAGTCCGCAGCATAAAGCGCCTCCTCAATCTCCTTGAGTGCGGCCGCGTCCACGGTCTTGCCGCCAAAAAGCGCAGCCGTCTTGCCCGCGAGCAAGCTAACGGTCTTGGCAAAACCACTTTTGAATTTTTTAAAGAGGCCGAGCATGGGAAAATTACAGGAAGGGAGACTCATCAGACGGAGCCCAAGCCACCTCTCGGCATCCGCCAGTTTTCCCGTTCACGTTGCCTTGCGCGCATCACGACCGAGGCTGTCCTTCAGGCGGTCCAGGATGCCATTGATGAAACGCTTGGCATCGACGTTGGAGAACTGCTTGGAAAGGTCAATGGCCTCGTTAATCGAGACGACCGGCGGGATATCGGTGCGGTAAACCATCTCGAAGACCGCCAGCCGCAAAATGGCGAGGTCAATTTTGGCGATGCGCTCGAACTCCCAGTTATGGGCGAGGCCCTTGATACGCGAATCAATGTCGGCCCGCTGCGCAATCACGCCGTGGATCAATTCCTCACCGAAGGCGTAGTGCTCGCGCGGCTCGGGCATCTCGGCAAAGAACACCTTGAGATCGTCCGCGATATTAGCCGGCGCGTTCATGCTCCAGGCGAAGAGATATTGCAACGCGGCCACACGACCGAGGCGGCGGTTGGCGAAAAGGGTTTTGCTCATCGGAAAAGTTTTCGTTTCAGCGCGGCCATCTCCAGCGCGGCAGCAGCGAACTCGGCGCCGCGATTGAGCCGGCCGATACAACGCGCCCGAGCCTGTGCGAGCGTGTCGGCGACGATCACCCCATTGATGACCGGAACCCCGGCGTCCAGTGCGACCCGCTGGAGCGCATGCGAAACGCTCGTGCCAACGAGCTCATGGTGGTTGGTATCCCCGCCAATGAGCACCCCAAGTCCGATCAGGCAGTCGCGCGGGCCGGCCGCAGCCAGTAATTGCACTGCGACCGGCACTTCGTGCGAGCCGGGTACGCGGACGAGCGTGAGATTCTTCTCCTTCAGGCCGGCCGCGCGCAGGCCGGCCAGCACCTGGCCGAGCAGGGCCTCGACCAGCGCGGGATTATACCGCGCTGCGACAATGCCGACGCGAAAGGGCGCGGCGTCAAAATCAAGGGCGGCGGGCGCAAATGAACTCATGGTGAACGAAGGGAAACAACGAAAGGCGGAAGGCGGAATTTGAAAAAGGAAACACCAGTGCAACGGCGCCCGGCCATTCCGCAATCCGAAATCCACGCCCCGCCTCTGTTCACACCGGGATTTGCTCCACGATTTCCAACCCGTAGCCATCAAGGCCGACCGGGCGGCGCGGGCTGTTGGAGAGCAGCCGGATTTTCTTCAGTCCGAGCGCGGCCAAGATCTGCGCCCCGATGCCATAGTCGCGTAGGCTCATTGAAGGGGCTGGCTCTCCCGGCTTTGCCGCCAGACTGCGGAGCGCATCATGCCCGCCGTCGGCCCGCCCGATGTAGAGGACGACGCCCGCACCCGCTCCCGTCACGGTTGCGAACGACGCCGCGAGGGTGTGCTGGCTGTCCGTGCCCGCCACCCGAAACACGTCGCCGAGCAGATTCTCGCGGTGGACGCGCACCAGCGTGGGCGCGGGGCCGGGCGTGCCGCGCGTGAACGCGAGGTGATGCCGGCCGTCCAGCTTGCCCCGAAAGACGTGCAGCGTGAACTCGCCAAATCCGCCGGAAAATGGCCGCGAGTCCACACACTCGACGAGCTGCTCACGCCGGTGTCGGTGCTCGATCAACGCGGCGATGGAAATCATGCGGAGACCAAACTGTCGCTTGAATTCGTCCAATTCGGGCAGACGCGCGACGGAACCGTTTTCGCTGAGAATTTCGCAGATAACGCCGCAGGGTGGCAAGCCGGCCAGCGTGGCGAGGTCCACCGCCGCCTCGGTGTGGCCGGCACGCTCAAGCACGCCGCCCGCCGCCGCCCGCAATGGAAAAATGTGGCCGGGCTGCACGAGATCATCGGACTGCGACTCCGGGCCGGCCAGAACGGCAATGGTCCGGGCGCGGTCGGCGGCGCTGATGCCGGTGGTGATACCGGTGGCGGCGTCCACTGAAACCGTGAAGGCCGTGCGCTGCACCTCACGGTTTTCGGCGACCATCGGGCCAAGACCAAGGCGTCGCAGGTGCGCGGCGGCGGCCGGCGCGCAGATGAGGCCACGCGCGTGGCGGATCATCATGTTGACGGTCTCTGCCGTCGCCTTCGACGCGGCCATGACGAGGTCGCCCTCGTTTTCTCGACCCTCGTCATCGGTCACGATCACGAGGCGGCCGGCGGCGATGTCGTTGATCGCCTCGGGGACAGAATCGAAAGGTGCCTCGTGCAGCATGGAACGGGCAACGTCGCTCAAGCCCGCGACGGTGTCAATGCACGCGGGGCCGCTCGCCTGGCCCCGCTTCACCAAGAGCGGGCGCGACCAAAGTGAAAGTCAGGCCCCGGTCGGGGCCGAGCGCGGCCGTGAGGGTCCAGCCCATCGCGTTGGCAAACATACGCGCGAGTGGGAGGCCGAGACCGGTGTGCTGACCGCCACCACTGCGGGCGGCTTCCTTGCGCCAAAAGCGGTCAAACAGTTTTTCCATGTCGGCGGGATCAAGGTGGCCGGCAGGGTTGGTGACGCACAGCACCACTCCGGGCGCGGCGGGCGGGACCGCGGCTTCCAGCACGAGGCGGACCTCGCTGCCCGACGGTGAATGATCCACAGCATTATCGAACAGGTTGGTGAGGATGGAGCGGAGCAGCGTGGCATCCGCAGCGACCGTCGCGGGCACAAGTGCGAAACTCATGTGCAGTCCCCGTGCCTCGGCGCGAGACGCGAAGGTGCGGCCCACCTCACGCACCAGCGCGTCCAAGGCGACCGGCTCGCGCCGCACGGCGAGCTGACCGTGCTCCCCGCGCGCGAGCGCGAGCATGTGCGTGACCAGCGTTTCCATCTGTCGGGCGACGGCCAGAACCTCATGATCCGTGGCAGAGTCACGTGTGTCGGGCCACTTGAGCGCGCACTCGGCCAGGGCTTGCAACTCTGCGAGCGGGGTGCGCAGCTCGTGCGCGAGGTCGGCGCTGAACTGACGCTCCCGCGCAAACGACACCTCGAGCCGCGCGAGCAGCGCATTGAGGCGAGCGCAAATCGGCTGAAGCTCCGCCGGCAGCCCGGCGGACGGGAGGCGTACGGCGAGCGAACCTGCGTCAATCTGCGCGGCCTGCCCGCCAAGCACGTCGAGCGGCGCGAGGCCGCGACGCAGCACGCGCGGCACGACCCACAGCGTCGCTGCGAGCAGAAGCAGACCACACGCGCTGCCGATGCCCAGCAACTCGGTCAGGACTTCGTCGAGATCGCCACGGTCATCGGCAACGACCAGCCACAGGGTGACAGGACGGGTGGAATTGGGCTGCGCTTCGTCCGCCTTGAGCGCGAAGGCCAGCGCAAGCGCACGGCCGGGGCGGCCGTCGGGCAGCCGGAGATTCCAAAATTTGGGGTCGGTGCCCGCCTTGGCGCGCAGCGGCAGGTCGGCACCGTGCAACGACTCCGAACGGACGAGCAGAGTGCCGTCTGTCCGCCACAGCTCGAAAAAATTCTGCGCATTTTCTCCGCGAAATCCGCGCGAGGTCCATCTGGTCAAATCCGCGGCCAGCGGTCCTTTTCCCTCTGCCGAGACGAGGGCGCTGATCGCGAGCGCTTCGGCGCGCAGCGCGGTGTCAAACTGCTCGATCAGTTCTTTGCGAGCCCCCAGCCACAGCGCCGCCAGACCGCCGCCCAACAGCAGGAACGAGAACGCGAGCATGTCGCACGTGAGCCGGTGGCGGATGGACTTCATGGCGGGACGTCTGACGGCAGGCTGGCCGGTTCGACTTCCAGCACGTAGCCGAAGCCGCGGCGGGTGTGGATGAGCGGGGCATCATGGCTGGCGGCGGCGAGCTTTTTCCGCAGGCTGCAGACGGCAGAGTCCACCACGTTGCTCATGGGATCAACCTGCCCGTCGTAAATATGCTCTTCGATCTCCGAACGGGTGACGACGTCGCCACGGCGGCGCGCGAGGTATTCTAGGAGAAGGAATTCGCGTGCGGTGAGATCCAGAACGTGACCGGCGCGGCACGCACGGCGGGCGGCGATGTCGATCTCAAGATCGGCAATGACGAGGTGTGACTGCTTTGTGCCGTAGGCACGGCGGCAGAGCGCAGCGACGCGGGCGAGCAATTCCTCCAGCGCAAAGGGTTTTACTAGGTAATCGTCGGCTCCGGCAGCCAGGCCGGTCACCCGATCGGCCACCGTGTCGCGCGCGGTGAGCAGGAGGACGTGCGTCGCGCGGCCCTTGCGCCGCAGCTCGGCGAGGACGGAGAGGCCGTCCCGCTTGGGCAGCATCACGTCGAGCACGATCACGTCATAGTCATAGGACTCGGCGAGCCACAGGCCCTCCTCTCCATCGGTGGCGGTGTCCACCGCGTAGCCGGACTTGCGGAGTGTGAGGCCGAGCGTGCGCTGGAGGCGCGGCGAATCTTCGACGATAAGGACGCGCATGAGGACGGCAGCACTATGGCTGCGCCGCCGGTTGGGCCAGGTGCGTGACAAAATTCACGAGGTCCTTGCGCGCCTCGGCGAACGCGTTGGCGTTAATCTGGTCAATCGCGGCGGGCGCGAGCTGGTCAATCAACTGGATGCGGGTCACGATAAGCGGGAGATTTTCCACAGTAGGATTGGGCGGCAGGCCAGTGTCGGTAAGGTCCTCGATCAGCTCGCGGCGCTCCTTGTTCGAGAGGCTGAGGTCGTTGATAGACGCGATCCAGTATTGGTCGGCCTCGGGCGAGGTGCCGACGAGGGCGAGGGCCTCGCGCGCCAGTTTGGCGTCGGCCTGAAACGCGGAGACGGGAACAGGCGGCAGGGCAGGCGAGTCCGCAGGCGCGGGGTCGGACGAACGCTCGGCGAGCGTCGACGCGGCCTGACGCGGCCTAGCGGCGGCGCGGGCTGGTTTCGCGGCGGGCGCGGGGCGCAGCGCGAGGTAAGTCGCCACGACCACCACAACGAGCAGCAGTCCGGCGGCGAGCAGGGATTTTTTCGGCGGCGGGGTCGGCATGATTTTGGAGGCGGAGGATTTTTTCATGGGCGGGGGGCTGGTGAAACGACCGCACTTTAGCCGCGCCGACATTACCCAATAATTACGCGACATGGGAAACTGTTTCTCGCGGCAAAAAAAGGCTCCGGGGGGAAATCCCCGGAGCCGTGAGCCAAAATAAAAAGCTCCGGCGAGCGCGGGCTGGCGTCGGAGCGTGGGTAAATTTTACTTCTTCGCGGGCGCGTCCATTCCGTAGACGAGGATGTGGAAGCTGCCCGGCACGGCGGCCTGCCGGCCACGCGCGCCGGCGGCGGGTGCGGCTCCAGCGTATTTGACGGCGCCGAGGTAGATTTTGTG
>JBAXLL010000052.1:0-9716 GCA_037134835.1 Verrucomicrobiota bacterium | reverse complement strand
CGGCGGTGCTCAGCATCTCCGTGTGGGAAATCGCGCGGAAGCTCCGACTCGGCAAGCTTGCACTGCCCTGCGACCAGCAGGGCGTGATCGGTTTCGTGCGTGCTGTGTGCCAGCGCCACACCCTGCACCTCGTGCCGCTCACGCCGGAAATTTGCCATGCGGCCGAGTTGCTGCCGCCGCACCATGAGGATCCGTTTGAGCGAATGATCATCGCGGCGGCGCTGACGGCCCACGCGCCGGTGTTCACCACGGACCCGAAATTTGCCGTCTACACGGCGAAGGTCATCGCCTATCGCTGAACGCAAATCAGGCGCGCTCAGCCTTCGCCGGTCACGGGTTCACCGGGCTTGACCGTGACTTTTTCGAGGATGGCCTTGGAAATTTTATCCGCGAGCGCGGAATTTTCCTTGAGCGCGGCCTTGGCGGCGTCTCGGCCCTGGCCAACGAGGCTGCCCTCGTAGGCAATCCACGCGCCTTTTTTCTCGAGAATCTTGTGCTCCAGGCCGAGGTCGAGCAGCGAGCCGATCTTTGAGATGCCCTCGTCATACATGATGTCGAACTCGACCTCAGTGAACGGCGGGGCGATCTTGTTCTTCACGACCTTGATTTTCGTGCGATTGCCGATGACCTTGCCCTCGGGCGTCTTGATCTGGTCCTTGCGGCGAATGTCAATGCGGACAGAAGAGAAAAACTTTAACGCACGTCCGCCGGATGTCGTCTCGGGGCTGCCGAACATGACGCCGATCTTTTCGCGGATCTGGTTCGTGAAGATGCACACGCAGTTCGTCTTGCTGACGACGGCGGTGAGGCGGCGCATCGCCTGTGACATCAGCCGGGCCTGGCTACCCATCGTCATGTCGCCCATCTGGCCGTCGAGCTCGGCTTTGGTGATGAGGGCGGCGACCGAATCGAGCACGATAACATCAATGCTGTTGGACCGGATGAGCGTTTCCATGATGTTGAGGGCATCTTCGCCGGAGTCCGGCTGGGAAACGAGTAGGTCGTCGAGCTTAACGCCGACAACGCGGGCATATTTGGGGTCGAGGGCGTGTTCCACGTCAATGAACGCCGCGAGCCCGCCCTGCTTTTGGGCCTCGGCGATGACGCTGAGACAGAACGTGGTCTTACCGGACGATTCCGGGCCATAAATTTCGATGATGCGGCCTTTGGGCAGGCCCCCGACGCCGAGCGCGAGGTCAATGGCGAGCGAGCCGGTCGAGAGCGTCTCCACCTTCATTTTCTGATTGCTGCCGAGACGCATGATTGAGCCTTCGCCGAACTGCTTGGTGATGGCGGAGAGCGCGAGATCAATGTTCTTGTCCCGGGCGGGATGGGCGGCGGCAGGCGCGGCGGAAACGGTTTTGATGGGGGCGGCTTTGGACATGACGGAGGAGAGAAGAAGGGTTGGAAAGAAACGGAGGCCGAAGCTGAAACCGCCGCCGGTGCGACGCAAGCCCGGCGTGGGCGGCGATTTCGCGATCTTTTTGGCCTCTTAAATTATGTATTCCAGAAACGCGGAAGGACAGAAGGGTGGGCCCGGCAAAACTGCCGCGATGCGGCACAGACGATCAAAAGTGGCGCGCGGCGCGAGCGAGCGGGGCGAGGGAGCCGAAGATCTGCGGATCATTGGGCCAGAGCGCCTGTGCAAAAGGGACGCCGAGGCGTTGGCCCAGGATGCTGGCCCGGGAGATTTGGAGCAGGTGATGGGGCCGGTCCTTCGTCAGCTGAGATTGATGGGCCTGCATCGCGTCGAGCCACGGCACCTGGACGTCGCTGATGTCGATGAACACCGGGGTCACATTGCGCTGTTCGGTATCGGGGGTGACGGCATAGAAAAACAGCT
This sequence comes from Verrucomicrobiota bacterium, assembly GCA_037134835.1. Lineage (GTDB taxonomy): Bacteria > Verrucomicrobiota > Verrucomicrobiia > Opitutales > Opitutaceae > CAIYUN01. The sequence continues at coordinate 7,873 of JBAXLL010000052.1, read as the reverse complement.
GGCCGATGGCATGGGGTGGGGCGCGGCGCAGCTCTTTCACACCACCGTAGCGGGCGAGGCGGGCCGCGTCGCGCACCATCACGCCGAGCCGCCAGTGGTCGGGGTGCTGGTTTTCCACGGTGCTGGGCGCGAGGACAAAGGCCGGACGCACGCGGCGGATGATGGCGGCGAGCTTGAGCGCATGCGCGGCGCGGATTTCGAGGTGCGCGTCGCCATCGAGCGCGAGGAATTCCAGCGTGGCCCCGAGCAGCTTCGCGGCGGTTTTGGCCTCGCGGGTCCGTTGGGCGGGCGTACCCCGGGTGCCGGACTCGCCCCGCGAGCAGACCACGAGATGCGCCGGGCGGCCCGCGCGGGTTTCGTGGGCCACGATGCCGCCGCACCCAAATTCAATGTCGTCGGGGTGCGCGCCGAAGGCGAGGAGGGGAAGGGCGGTGGAATTGGAAGGCATGGTGAATCAACGCGTCAGCATAGGGTCGAAAATGGCAGGGCGCAGCAAGCCTGCGCCCCTACGGGTTTCAAACGGGGAATTCGGCATAGGCTTCATCGGAGCGGTCAATGGGGTCACGGTTGATGAAAAGTATGTCGGGCGCGTCGGCTTTGTTCAAGTAGGCCAGTTCGCCGGCACCGGACACGTAATGGGTACAGTGGATGACGGACTGCATCCAACGCAGCCGTGAATCGCGCGTCGGGCTGATGTGCTCCTTGGTGAATGGGGCCGCAGGCAGGGTCGTGTAGGCGTCCCCGCCCTCGTGGAGCCTGAGCGTGCCGTCGAGCAGCCGCGCGCGGACGGTCTCGCCGCCATACGGCACGTCCACGAAACAATCCGCGATGTCGCAGGCGGCGCGGCGCACCGCCGGGTCGCTGGAGCGGACGACCCGCACGCCATCAAGCAGGCCCATCCGGCGATACATCTCGAGGCAGAAGTCGGCGACAAGGGTGGCGGCGACGGCCTTGAACGCAGTGACGGCGGCCGGCGTGACGTAGGCACCGAGCTGGCGGGCGGTGTTGTCGCGCCAGCCGGCGGGGATGCGCTTCAGGCAGAGCGGCGAAAATTTGCGTTGGAGTTTGTTCTCGAAGGCAAAGTTCAGTGTGGCCGGCTCGCCGGTCTGGCGATGCCGGAGAACCGTCTGGGTTTCGCGCGGATCATGGTCGCTGTCGTGAAAAAAGAAAACGGGCTCACCGCCCAGCTCGCGTTGGAGCTTCCGCGCGCTCTGAAATTTGGCGAAGAGAAACCGGCGCGGGAAAAACCCGCACGGCTGCTGGCCGAAGCAGATGACAGGGGCGCTCATGCGGGGGAGGGGGGATTAACGATGAAGGGCACCAAGCGATGTTTCCGATGCAAAAATCGTAGCAGGTTTAAAGTTTAATCCTGCTGGCATCAGGGTGCGGGGCGAGGCAAAAGCAGAGACGAGGCAAGGCGGGATTCCATCTGGGTTGAGCTCCCACCGCCAGCGGTTGGTTGCCGCCCGGCCCCTCCCGCACCGCGCAATTGCATTGCAGGCCAGCCAGAATCGGCCTCGGCTTGCCTCGACACAGTGCCAGGATTGCATAATCCCCCGCCGCTTAAATCCCCCCATTCCCAACATGAATCCATTCCTCCAGCAGTTCACGTGTGGTATTGTCATGGTGCTTCTCGGCACCGCGTGCCCACTCACTTTGGCCGCGCAGCCTGCCGCCACTCCGGAGACGCCGGCGGCTCCGGCCGCGCGAGGCGCGGGTGCGGCGGCCGGCCGCGGTGGCCGTGGAGGCGGTGGAGCGGTCAATTCACCCGAGGTCAATGTGGCGGAGCGGACCTTCACCGTGCGTTTCCGCGCACCGAACGCGCAATCGGTGACCGTCATCGGCGAACTGGACGGCAAGGAGCACCCCATGACCAAGGCCGACAACGGCGTCTGGTCTGCGATCATCGGCCCGCTTGCGCCCGACACCTACAACTATCAGTTCCGGGTGGACGGCGTGGTGGCGATGGATCCCGCCAATCCCAACGTGAAGATCGGCTTCGGCGGATTCCCGCCCGCCAACCTTGTGGAAATCCCCGGGCCTGAGACGGCGTTCCAAGACACGCGCGACGTGCCGCACGGCACCGTCCGCCTTGAGACTTACCACGCCAAGGCTCTCGGCGGCGCGGCGCGCACGCTCTGGATTTACACCCCGCCCGGCTACGACGGCAACGCCGAGCGCTACCCCGTGTTTTACCTCCTGCACGGCTCGGGCAACACCGACTCAAGCTGGTTCCTCACCGGCCGCGAAAACACCATCCTTGACAACCTCATCGCCGATGGAAAAGCGAAGCCCATGATTCTCGTGAATCCGCTCGGCTACGAGCGCACCGGCATCGGCACGGGGCCGGACCAAAATCTCAACGCGTCGGGCGGCACGGGTTTCTGGTTTGAGAAGGAATTTTTGCAGGACATCATCCCCTATGTGGACGGAAAATTCCGCACGGTCGCCGACGCCGACCACCGTGCGCTCGGCGGCCTCTCGATGGGCGGCGGCCACACCATCCAGATCGGCTTCCCCAACCTCGACACCTTTCACTCGCTCGTCATCATGAGCATGGGCGCCCAAAACGCGGACCGGACCTATCCGACCTTCTTCGCCGACCCCGCCGCGACCAACAAGAAGCTGAAGTTCCTCTGGGTCGGCGTCGGCTCCGACGACACCCTCGTGGGCGCGAACGCACGGGCGCTGGAGGCAACGCTGACGGCCCGGGGAATCAACCACGCCCCGTTCTGGATCCTGCCCGGCGCGCGGCACGAATGGGTCGTCTGGCGGTATGCCCTGCGGGACGTCGCGCCGCAGCTTTTCCGCTGACCGGGAAAGCTTTGATCAGGCGTCGGTGGATTTAATCTGGCCGAGCAGAAGTTGCAACCCGGCCGCGAAGAGCACGCACGCGGCGCAGCCGATGAGGTTATACCAGAGATAGCTGATGCTGAGGCTGGCATAGAGGGCAAACACGAGTGCCTGCGCCGCCACTGCGGCCCAGAACACCGCCGTGCCGCCGATATTCTTCAGGAAGAACGCCACGAGAAACATCCCGAGCACCACACCGTAGAAAATCGAACCGAGGATGTTGACCGCCTCGATGAGGTTTTCGGCAAAGGTTGCGGACAGCGCGAAGCCGATGGCGAACAGGCCCCAGAACGCGGTGAACCATTTGGCGACGCGGACGTTGCGTCCCTCGTCGTGGACGGCGAGCGGGCGGAAGTGCCGCCAGAGGTCAATCGTGGTGGTGGCGGCGAGCGCGTTGAGCTCGCCCGCCTTGGAGCCGAGGGCGGCGGCGATCATCACAGCGATGAGCAGGCCGATCACGCCATGGGGGAGCTGGGCCATGATGAAGCCAATGAAGACATAGTCGGAATCCTTGGTGTTGGCCTTGGGATCGGCGGCGAGGAGCGCGGCCTTGGCCTCCTTGCGGACGGCCTCGGTCGCGCTGTTGGCCGCCGTGAGGTCGCGGCGGGCGGCGGCCTCGGCTGCGGCGTCGCCGCGCGCGCGTGCGGCGAGCCACGCGGAGATTTTCTCCTGTTTGACGGCGTGCAGGGCGGCGTGCTTTTCCTCCAGCGCCCGGAACGCCGCGCCGTCCGGCCCGTCGGCGTGCTGGCGCCACTCGACGCGGTTGTAGAAGACCGGCGCCGGCTGAAACTGGTAGAACACGAAGAGCAGCGCGCCGAGCAACAGGATGAAAAACTGCATCGGGATCTTGAGCAGCGCGTTGAACATCAGCCCGAGCCGGCTTTCCCGCAGGCCCGCGCCGCCGATGTAGCGCTGCACCTGCGACTGGTCGGTGCCGAAATAGGAGAGCGACAGAAACGTGCCGCCAAGCAGGCCGGTCCAAAGGGTGTAACGTTTGTCCGGGTCGAACGAGAAGTCCACGGCCTGCATCTTGTCGAGGGCGCCGGCGAGATGGGCGGCGTCGTTGAACCCAAGGCCGGCGGGCAGGCGCTGGAGCAGGATGACGAACGCCGTCACCATGCCGCCAAAGATGACGGCCATCTGCCATTTTTGCGTGAGACTCACCGCCGCGCTGCCGCCGGTGACGGTGTAGACGATCACGAGCAGCCCGGTGCAGACGATGGTGGGATTAAGCGGCCAGCCGAGCACGGTGGAGAGGATGATGGCGGGCGCATAGATGGTAATGCCCGCGCCGAGGCCCCGCTGAAGGAGGAACAGGCCCGCGCCGAGCAGCCGCGTTTTTTTGTCAAAGCGCCGCCCGAGATACTCATAGGCGGTGTAGACGCCGAGCCGCCGGTAGATCGGGAGAAAGACGACGCAGATAATGATGAGCGCGAGCGGCAGCCCAAAGTAATTTTGCACAAAACCCAGGCCGCTCTCAAAGCCCTGCCCGGGCGTCGAAAGAAACGTGATGGCGCTCGCCTGGGTGGCCATGACCGACAGGCCGATGGTACCCCAGCGCGTGGTGCGGTCGCCCTTGAGATAGGTGTCGAGGTGGTCGGTGTGGCGCGTGCGCCACGTGCCGTAGGCCGCGATGCCTACCATTGTCCCGAGCAGCACGAGCCAGTCGAGCGGGTTCATGCGAGGGCGCGGGAAAAAATCGTGAGCGCCACGACCACGGCCACGAAGCTGGCAAACACAAACCAATACACCCCGCGCCACGAACGGAAGCCCGGCACGCCGGGATTGTCATCATCGGTCGGCGGTGGGGCGGCAGGCGGGCTCATTTGCCGAGCGAGACGAGGTTGGCGAAGAGCCGGTAGGCACCCGGCACGCCGGCGGGGAGCTGGCGGAAAAACGCGAGGCTCGTATAGACGTAATAGCCCTTGCCGTGCTTCGCGATGAGCAGGCTGCTGTTGGGCTGCGTCTCGCGGGGGTCGCTCATTGCGAGCGGTGCTTCGTAGTGCTGCTCGTCCCACTGGCTGGCAAAATAGGCACCGCGCTCCTGCACCCAGCCGGCAAAGTCGGCGGGCGTGATTTTGTTCGGCACGTTGAGCGCGGGATGGTCGGGCAGGAGGAAGGTGACGGGGGCGTTCTCGTCCGTCACGCGCAGCGGCGGGGCCTGGCCTTGGATCGAGAGCGGGTAGGGGCCGAGCTGCTGGGTGCGGAGGCCGTTGGGCCGGTTGTATTGGGCGATGACGGTGCCGCCTGCCTCGGCGTAGGCGAGGAGGGCAGGGATGTTGGCGGTGAAGTCGGTGCGCTCGTTGAACGCGCGCACGCCGATGACGACGGCATCGAGGCCGCGCAATTTTTCCGGCGTGAGGTCGGTTCCGGTAAGCACGGTCACGGCGTAGCCAAGCTGCGCGAGCGACTCGGCGGTGTCGTCGCCCGCGCCGGACAGGTAGCCGACGGTCTTGCCGCGGATGGCGAAGTCGGTTGCCGTCACGCGGAGCCGCGCGGGCGGCTGGAGAATCTGCGTCGGGATGTGGTCGTAGCGGAGGTCCACGCGGCCGTTGCTGTAGCGCGTGCCGTCGCTCATCTCGGCGACGGCGAGGATGCTGCCGGTCGCGGCCGATGCGGGCGCGGTGATGGTGAACGCGAGCTTCGCCTTGTCGCCGCCCGCAGCGAGCTTGAACGGCTGGCCGGCGGGCGTGGCCGTCCACCCGGCCGGCAGCTCTAGGCGGAGCGTGCCGGCGGCGTTGGCGCGCGCGGCGGATACCTCGACCTCGATGGTTTTCTTCGCGCCGGGCGTGAACAGCGCGACCCCGGAGGCGAATTTCAGCGTGACGGGCGAGACGACCGCGACGCGGCGGCCCAACGGGCCGGTTTCACCGGCTACACGGACCTCGTCACGGATGACCAGAGACTGACCGCCGACTGAGAAAAAATAGTTGGCAAAAAATTGGCCCGGATTTTCCGGCAGGCCGACGAGCCCGGCATCCTCTGGGGAGACACGATAGGTTCCGGCGGCAGGTTCCTCGCGCAGCCAGTAAGGCTGCGTGATGCGGCCGCCAGCGGCGGCCCCCTGACTCATTTCACGGGACACAGCTTGCCCCTTTGCAAGGGGCGCGGCGAAAGAACTGCCCGCTCTGGTTAACCCGGTATATGCACCCTTATTGTCCATGAAAAAGCTGGGTGGCTCGTCGAATATCACTTTCTCGCTGGATTGGAGCATCGCGCTGTAGTGCATTATCATTTGCTCCCCCGCGACGACTTCCGCGTTCGGCGTGGTCGTTTCAACGACCAACCCGAGGCTGCGTTGTAGAATGCGATCGAACAGCACGCGTTTTTCGGCCACGACGGTGTCGTCTGACTTGAGCGCCGCGAGCTTCGCGCGAAGCGCGAGGATGGCCGGCACGCTGGCGTCGGGGGTGTCGGGTTTGAACTGCGCGATCAGGTCATCGGCGAGCTTAGCGATTTCCGCGCCGCCGTTGGTAATGCGTGCCCAGGTCGTGTCCACGCCGTCCAGCAGTCCCGTGCCGGGCGCGCCATCGAGCAGGGTAAAGCCGGCGGAGAAATTGTTTCCTCCCCCACCGCCGCGTCCACCGCCGACGCCTTGAGTCTTGTGCTGCGCGCTGGTGCGCGAAGCGATGGCCTGAATGGTTTCGCCGGTCGCCGGGTCGGTGCCGCCGCCCGAAATGCTGAGGCCGTTGCCGCCGCCTTGGACGATGCGCACCGGCTGCCACGGTTGCAGTCCCTCGGCGATCTGTTCGGGGTAGGCCTTGGGATCCCCGGTGAGCTTGAACGCCTCCCGCGCCAGAAAGGCGGAAGCGTTGTGATGGCCGTGGTTGCCGGGCTGCGCCACGGGCGCGAACACCGTGGTGATCACGTCGGGCCGGAAAGTGCGGATGACGCGCACCACGTCGCCGAGCACGGCCTGATGATCCCAGATGCGAAGCGTCTCCTCCATGCTCTTCGAGTAGCCAAAATCAATCGCGCGGGTGAAAAACTGCCGCGCGCCGTCGAGCCGGCGGCCCGCGAGCAACTCCTGCGTGCGGATGACACCGAGCCGTTCCCCGAACTCCGGGCCGATCTCATTTTGCCGACCATCGCCGCGGTTGATGGAGAGGTACCCGGTGCGGAGGTCGAGGCTCTTGGAGAGGAACGCAAGCAGCGGGCGGTTTTCGTCGTCTGGGTGCGCGGCGACCATCAGTACGGTGCCGAACGTGCGAAACTCGCGCAGCTCCTGTAAAATCGCCGCACCCGAGGGGACAGAAGCATTCGACCCACTCGATAGGCTCGGAGCAGGCAGGCTCAGGGCGGGCGCAGAAGACTCCGCCGGCGCGGCGACAGCGGCGCGGGCGGAGTCGGAAAAGGCCGCCATAGCAAACACGCTGGCGGCCGCAAGGGGTAACACGCGGGCGCGCATAGTGGGCGGGCGACAGGGCGTGGTTACTTCTTGAGCGTGAAGGGGACGGAGAACTGGGTGGTATCCCACGTGACCTTGAGCGTGCCTCCGCCCGTGGCAGCGTCATTTTCGACCGTGATGGTCAGTTGCTCGACGGGCTTTTCCACGGTGCCTTTTTTCATGTCCACACGAACGAGATCGTGGGTCGTGTCCACCGGAATGCCCCATTTGCCGATGGCCGTGCTGAAGGCGAGTTTGGAAACGCCTTTTTCCGAGGGTACCATGTAGAGGGTGTAGGCGACCCCGGCGGGGATGGTCGCCTCGCCGATCACGAGTGCCTGCTGGGCGATGAGCGTGGTGGCCTCATCGGAGCCGACGCGCCAAGCTTGGTCCCAAGGAACGAGGGTGCCCCAGATGACGCGGCCCTTGGCATAGGGACGGCCGTAGGTGATGGTGACCATGGGGCCATTGCGCGGATTGCCGATCTTGGCGCTGATGGTTTCGTGCGGGCTGTTGCCGCCAGTGGAGTTGGGCTTGGTGGCGGCGGGCGCGGCCGGCTGAGCCGGGAGGGAGAGGACGGAGCCAATGAGAGCGGCCGTAAGGAGTAGACGGGGGACGAGGAGGGACATGGGC
>JBAXLL010000051.1:0-9763 GCA_037134835.1 Verrucomicrobiota bacterium | reverse complement strand
CCGCTAACCCCTGAAGATTCAGTGCGCTTTGTGGCGGTGTTTCCGCCACTTCATCAGGCCCGGCCAGAGCACCACGAGCACGCACAGCACCTCGAATCCGCGCCCAATTTCGGCCGGCAGCTCCAAACGTTTGAGCAGCGCGTCATCCGGGATCATCTCGCCGCCGACCAGGCCGAGAATCCCCGCGCCGATGTAGACGATCACCGGCCAGCGGTTCATCCAGTTCGCCAGCAGGTCGCTCGCAAACACGACGAGTGGGATGCTCAGCACCAACCCAAACCAGATGAGCCCGCTGCTCCCGTGTGACGCGCCGGCCACCGCCAGCACATTGTCAAGCGACATCACAATGTCGGCCACGGCGATGAGCCAGACCGCGTGCCAAAGGTCGTTAGCCTCTTTGTGATCCTTGGGGTTCTCCGTATTTTCGCGAAGCAGCTTCATCGCGATCCACAGGACGAGCAGGCCGCCGAGCAGCTTGATGAACGGCACGCCGAGCAGGTGTGCCGCCACCAGCGTGAGCCCCACACGCAGCAGCACCGCCACACCGGAGCCGAGCAGGATGCCCCACCGCCGCTCCTTTTTGCCAAGCCGCCTCACGGCGAGGGCAATGACGACGGCGTTGTCGCCCGCCAGCACGATGTCAATCAGCACGATTTTCAGCACGGCCGCGCACCACTCCCACGTGGTTTGCGCGTGGGCGGCGACAACCTCGGCGGCATCGGCGGCGGCAAACAAGGGCAGGGTTGTCATGTTAAAATCCATGCCATCGTTCGGCCCGCCCCGCGTCCGTCAATGCCATATGGCGCCCCGCACCTTCACCACCGCCGCCACGCCTCCCGCCAAAGAAAGCCCAGCAGCCCCAGTCGAATCGCACCCTCAAATGTCAGCAGCACCAATCCCAAGCGCACGCCAAATCGCCGCCACCAACGTTCACCAAATTGCCGGCGCGCGGTGAGACCGAACAAGGAGACAGCCAGCATGACGATGGCGACTAGCCGGCTGAACTTCGTCGCCACGAGCCCCAGCATATAGAACCAATTGAAGAGGATGCCCACGATGCAAACCAACGCCAGCCCCTCGCCCGGCCCGAGTTCGCGGGGATGCGGCCCGCTATTCCGGGCATACTGCTTCACCCCCATGTAGCGCTCCGCGAGGACCAGTTGCCACAGCTCAAAAAACGCAAATAGCGGCGCGAGCAGGAGCAGCAGCGGGATGGGGGCGTTGGCAGGCGGCATGGGCGGGAAATCGTGCCCGTGCCCTTCTCCAGTGCGTTCTCGGTCCGTCGGCCTTTTCAGGCTAGCGAACGAGACGGAGCAAGCGCACGAACCCGAAAATTTATCGCGAGGGGGAAGGTCACGTGCAACCGCATTCCGGCCTGACCGACTGGACGCTTTGCCTTTTGACAGCACCAGACCCGTGCCGCAGACTGTGTAGGTTATGTCCTTCGCCGACCTTCGCCAAGACTACGGCCTCGCCGCGCTGCTCGAAAAGAATCTCGCTCGCGACCCATTCCGTCAATTCGACCGCTGGTTTCAGGAGGCCGGCGCAGCCAAAATTTCCGAGCCCAATGCCATGATCCTCGCCACGGCTGGCGCGGATGGACGTCCTTCTTCACGTACCGTGCTGCTCAAGGGCCTCGATGGGCGCGGCTTCGTCTTTTTCTCCGGCTACGAGAGCCGCAAAGGCCGCGATCTCGCCGCCAACCCGCGAGCGTCTCTGCTCTTTCCGTGGTTTGCGCTCGAGCGGCAAGTTATCGCTGAGGGTCCGGTCGCGCGGGTATCGCGCGAGGAGAGCGCGGCATATTTCCACTCACGCCCACACGCCAGCCAGCTCGCCGCATGGGGCGTGGCGCAGAGTACGTCCATCGCCGACCGGACCGCCGTGGACACTGCCTTCAAGGCCGCCGAGAAAAAATACGCCGGCCGGGAGGTACCCCTTCCGCCGCACTGGGGCGGCTGGCGGCTCGCGCCCGAGACCATAGAGTTCTGGCAGGGCCGCCGCTCCCGTCTCCACGACCGCCTGCGCTATCGACGCGAGGCGAATGGGGACTGGGCCATCGAACGCCTCGCCCCGTAGCTTTTGCCCAGGAACAAGGCCTCGGAAGCCGGAAAAAATTCCATCGCCGCCGGGCCGGTGCTTCTTGTCTGCTCCCCCTTCTTCTCGCTCCTTCACTTCCGCCTTTGGCCACACCGAAAAAGCAGAAAAAATCTCGGCCCGCCGCGACCGCGCCCGCCGCCGGGTTACTTGCGGCCGCGCTCGGGGCGCTCGGCGAGGGTGTGCTGCTCGCCAAACCGCACTGGCACCCAGGCGGACTGAAAATCATCTTCGCCAACGACCGTCTCGGCGCGATGACCGGCTTCGTGCCCGCCGCGCTGCGGGGCAAGGTTCACGGTGCGCTGCATGTCGACCAAAGCCATTTCGGTGAACTGCGCCGCTGGCTGCGCCACCTCTCACCGGGCCTCGCGCTCATCGGCGAAGGTGATCTGGCGTGCGCCGATGGCCACCGCCTGTACGTTGCGTGGACGTTCAGCGTGGTGCCAGCCATACGCGGGGACATCGCGCACGTTGCCATCACCTACCGTGACCAGACGGCGCGACGGCGCCTTCAGGAGGAACTCGTCCACGCCCAGCGGCTCGACGCCGTGGGCCGGCTCGCCGGTGGAGTGGCTCATGATTTCAACAACCTCCTGTCCGTCATCAACGGCTATGGCGAAATTCTCGCCAGCAAGCCTGCCGTTCGCCGCCACGCCGCCCGCGAGCTCGGGGAAGTCCAGCGCGCCGGCCGCCATGCTGCCGACCTCGTGCGCCAGCTCCTCGCATTCAGCCGCCGGCAGGCGCTGCACCCGCGCGTCGTCAGTCTCAACCGCCTTGTCCGCACTAACGCCGATATCCTGGCCAAACTCCTCCTGCCCGGCCAGACGTTGACGCTCGACCTCGCTGCGGAGCCGGACCGCGCCCTGGTGGATCCCGCACAGATGCAGCAGGTGTTGCTCAACCTGGTGCTCAACGCCCGCGACGCCCTCGCTCGCGACGGCGAGGCGGTCATCCGCACGCGCCAGCGCGACATCGATCCCCGCCAGAACCGCCGACTCACCGATCTCCCGCCCGGCCGCTATGTCGTCCTCGCCGTCCACGATAACGGCACCGGGATGGACGAGGCGGTGCGCACCCATCTCTTCGAGCCATTCTTTACCACCAAGGAACCTGGAAAGGGCACGGGGCTCGGCCTTGCGCTCGTCTACGGTGTCGTACAGCAAAGCGGCGGCCATATCTTCGTTGAGAGCGTACCTGAGGCCGGCACCACGTTTGAAATTTTTCTCCCCGCCGTGGATGACCCCGCGCCCGATGAGGCCGCTCTCACCGCCGCACTTCCCGTGACCGGCGGACGGGAAACCGTCCTTTTGGTTGAGGCCGATGCCGTAGTCCGCAAGATGGTCGCCGGCATTCTCACCGCCGACGGGTACATGGTGCTCGATGCGGCCCTGCCTGCCGAGGCACTCACCCTCGCGCGCCGCGCCGGCAAGCCCGTCGAGCTTCTCATCACCCCCCTGCAAGCGCTCGGCGATGACAGCGAAAAGCTGGCCCGTGCGCTACACTCCACGCAGCCCGGCTTGCGCGTCCTCGCTGCCGCCAACCACGAGCCGCCCCGCCTCGCGTGGCTCACGCCCGCCGCCCAAGGTGGCATCACCAAGCCCTTCGCTCTGAGCGAACTCTTGCGCGCCGTGCGCTCGCTCCTTGATGGCAATGGGGCCCCCGCAACCCCTCCGCATTTCCATCCGCCCGCGTAAAACTTCCGGCCCCTTTTCCGCACACCCGCCGGAAGCGGGGATTCTGTAAAAAAATGCTCCTCCACCTCATCCGCCACGGGGACGCCCTTCCCTCCGACGAAGATCCCGCGCGACCTCTCAGCCCACGTGGTCGTGACGATGTCACTCGGCTCTCAGATGTTCTTCGCGCCCATCCCGACGGAGCGCCGACGCATCTTTGGTATAGCCCCATTCGCCGTGCCCGTGAAACTGCCGCCCTGCTCGCTCAGCGCCTCGGTCAGCCCGTCATGCAAATCAGTAAATCCTTCCTCATGCCGGAAGACGACCCCGCCAAAATCGCCTGCCTGCTCGCTGAACTTCCGCCCACCACCGATCTTGCCATCGTCGGTCACGAACCGCACCTCGGCGTACTTGCCACCCTGCTCGTCACCGGTCGCCAGGAACCATGCGCCTTCAGTTTCCCAAAAGCCGGCCTCCTCACCCTCACCCCCGCCGGGGAAAAGCATGAAAGTTCCGGCCACCCGCGCTGGATAGTGCAGGGGGAATGGCGGCCTCCCTTGTAGATCATCGGCAAAGTAATTCACCGTTTAGAGAAACTTGATGCTTTAGAAAATATTTACCGAAACGCTCGACCCTCCCCTTCGAGGAGTCCCCAGGGTGTCGTGAACTACCTCACCGAAACTCACCTCCCTCTCGCCAACCCATGAAACCCCAATGCATCACTCCCGTCAGGCGGCCCGCGGTAGCCGCCCGGCCCCTGCGTGGCAAGAAAACCTGGCGTGAAAAACTCGCCGACGACAAGGACCTGCCGAAGGTAGTCACGCTCGACGCCATCGCCGCCGCGCGCTGGGGCGGGCGGACGCTTGCCATTCCCGCCCCGCGCGAGGTGGATGCACTTATGCGCCGCATACCGCGCGGCCGGGTCGTCACCATCAACGAGCTACGCGCGGCGGTTGCGCGGCGGCACCACGCCGACGTTGGTTGCCCGATCACCACGGGCATCTTCCCGTGGATGGCCGCACACGCCGCCGCCGAAGCCGCGGCGGCGGGCGAAACCGCCATCGCCCCCTACTGGCGCACCCTCAAAGTCAAAGGCGAACTGAACCTCAAATACCCCGGTGGCATCCCTGCGCTCACCGCGCGGCTTGAGGCTGAGGGCCACGCCGTGGTGCAAAAAGGAAAACGCTTTTTTGTCCGCGATTTTGAAAAGGCTGTCGCGAAGCTCTAAGCCGGAGCCGATCCATTTTTATCTACGCATGGACACGGATAGACACGGATCAAACCGCCGGACATTTGTAATTCAGAAGCCATGAAGGCACAGGAAATCATTGGGTTGGAATCTTGGTAGATAAATTAATTTGGGCACGGCTCATCCGTGTGTATCCATGGTTAATTTTCCCGTGCAGCGCCGGTTTGACCTCACGGCGCCGACCACCTCTGCTTCGGGTTCATGAAAATTTTTCTCACCGGCGCCTCAGGCTTCGTCGGCTCGGCCTTTGCCGAGGCAGCCCACCGTCGCGGGCATCGCGTCGTCGGCGTCGTCGGGCAGGCGACACACTCTGTGCCCGGCCTAGCCCAGCAGCTTGCGCTCGACCTGACGGATTCGGCCGCGCTGACCTCGGCGCTTTTCGAGCATTTTCCCGACGCCATTGTCAACTGCGCCGCCGTCGCCGAACCAGCGAAATGCGATGCCGACCCTGTGCGATCCGAGGCCCTCAACGTCGCCCTCCCCACCCAGCTGGCCCGGCTCGCCAACCACCTGAGCACGCGGCTCGTCCATCTCTCGACAGAGCAGGTCTTCGATGGCACCGCCGCGCCCTACGCCATGGATAGCCGGCCAAATCCCGTGAACCTCTACGGCCGGCAAAAGCTCCTGAGCGAACGTGCCGTTCACGCCGCCGCACCGGCGTTTGCAGTCACCGTGCGCCCGCCGCTGCTCACCGGCAACAGCCTCGCCGGCCGCCGCAGCCTCCATGAGCGACTTTTTTCAGAATGGGCCGCCGGCAGGACCCCACGCCTGTACCGTGACGAAATTCGCCAGCCTTGCACCGCCGGCAGCCTCGCCGAGGTGGTGGTTGAGCTCTGCGAACGCACCGCCGTCCGCGGTGTTGTCCACTGGGCGGGTACCGAGCCGCTCACGCGCGACGAGCTCGCCTGCCGCATCCGCGCCCATTTCAAGCTTACCGAGAAATCCGCGCCCATCAGCGTCATCGCCCGTGCTGACACGCCGGCCGAATCCGCCTTGCGTCCGGCCATCCTCACCCTGGCTCTCCAACCGCTGGCCGGCCTGCTCAAGACTCAGCCGGAATCCTTTGAGGCGCAGCTCGACCAGTTCGTCATCCCACCCCCCTGCCGCGAATGGTATCACGCGCAATGATTTTTAAGCAGGAAGCCAGGAAATCAGGAAACAATCCTCGGCATCCCCCTCCGGTTCTGATTCTTGGCTTCGTGGCTTCCTGCTTAAACATCCGATGAACCTGGATTTGCTCCCCTACCGCACCGCAAGCACCGCCGAAAACATGGCGGCCGATTTTCTCCTGATGAAATGCGCGACTGGCGACCATGCTCGCTTCCGGCACTATGGCTGGCGCGCACCGGCGTTTACCTTTGGCTACAGCCAGAAAATCACCGACGTACGAGCGCAATTGCACGTTGATGGGCTCTTTGACATCTGCCGCCGGCCAACCGGAGGAGGCATCGTGGATCACCGCGACGACTGGACCTACGCCCTGATCCTGCCGCGCGGCCACGCGCTGGAGGAAATGCGCGCGACGCAGAGCTACCGGCTCGTCCACGAGGCGCTCGCCGCCGCGCTCGCCGCGCAAGGTGTGCCCGCTGTGCTCAAGCCCGCCGTTCCGCAGGTGGAACCTGATGACCACATCGGGTTTTCGGCGGCGGGAGCAGCCGCTTCGGGTCAAACGGCTCCACCTCAATCCGGCCTGCCTGCTGGCGTATGTTTTCAACGCGCCGAGACCTTCGACGTGTGCCACGCCGCCACCGGCGAAAAGATCGCCGGTGCCGCGCAAAAGCGCGCGAAGCAGGGGATGCTGTTCCAAGGCTCGATTTGGAAAGCCGCTGTCGGTGCGACGATTGACTGGGAGCGCTACGGCGACGACTTCGCCTCCCGCCTCGCCACCATGCTCGGAGCCGAGGCCGCCCCTGCCCCGTGGCCTGAGGAGATCGGCGACGGCGAGCTCGCAGTCCTCACGGAACACTACGCCTCACCCGAGTGGAACGAGGCGCGGTGATCTGGTGCTTGAAGATGTCCACTTATCTCTTGAATCATGAGCCAGCCGGTTCCCGCCGCAGCGTGATGACGCACTCGAGATGGCGGGTCTGCGGGAAGAGGTCGAAGGGCTGCACGGCGGTGAGCGCGTAGCCGGCGGCGAGGAACTGTTTCAGATCGCGCATCTGCGTGGCCGGATCGCACGAGACATAGACCACGGCGCTCGGGCCGAAGGCGAAGAGCTGCGCGAGGAAGCTCTCATCGCAGCCTTTGCGCGGCGGATCAATGATCACGGCGGTATCGGCCGGCGGAAAATCGAGGCCGGCAAAGATCGCGGAAGCGTCGGCGGCGAGAAAGGTCGCGTGGGCGATGCCGTTGGCGGCGGCGTTCTCGCGGGCGAAGCGTACGGAGCTTTCGCTGACCTCCACGCCCGCCACACGCTCAAATGCCGGCGCGCACGCCAGCGCGAACAGCCCGCTGCCGCAGTAGGCGTCCACGAGAAAACGCGCGCCCCCGTCCGCCGCCTGCGTGCGGACATAGCCGGTGAACGCCGGCAGGATGAACGGATTGTTCTGAAAGAAATCACGGGCAAGAAAGCGCAGGCGGAGGGCGGAGGGCGGAGTGGAAGGCGGCGATTCCAGTGCGACTTCTTCGGTGATGATGGCGTCGTAGTCGGTGGTCACGCCGGCTTGGGCGTGGCGGAGCAGGAGCGTGGCACTGCGCTCGTATTTTCCGGCAGCGATGTTCTTTTGGGTGGCCGTTCGCACCTCGGGGAGTTTTTCGTTGATGGCATCGGTGGCGATTTCGCAGCGAGGCACGTCCACGATGTCGAAGCGCGTCCCTTGGCGGAGAAACCCAATCGGGGTTTCGGCTGCGGTTCCGCATTCCGCATTCCGCACTCCGCAATGAAAATGCGGGGTGATTTTCGAGCGGTAGCCGAACTCACGCGGCGAACCGATGACCGGCGCGACGGAAAACGTGATCCCCGCCATGTGCTCCAGCAGCTCGGCGACCTGGCGGCGTTTCCAAGCCAGCTGCTCCGTGTAGGCAAAGTGCTGGTATTGGCAGCCGCCGCACCGGGCGAAGAGCTCGCAGCGCGGCGCGATGCGGTGCGGTGAAGGCGTGAGCACGGCGACGAGGTCGGCTTCGGAGAAATTTTTGTGATTGCGGAAGATCCGCACCCGCACGCGCTCGCCCGGCAGGGTAAAGGGCACCATCACCACCCAATTCTCGATTCTGGATGCGGAACTGTCGCTGCGCCCGGTAATTCGATTTTCGATTGCAGGCAGCGATACGCGGCCCAGCCCAAGGCCGAGGTTGGTGAGCGTGGCAATCTCCAGCTCAATCTCGGCATGATAGGCAAAAGGTTGGTCGTTGAATTTTTTCTTAACCACAGGCACAGAGGACACGGAGAATCCAGGCGGTGCAAAGGTTGAAATTGGCCTGAAAATCTCCGTGCTCTCCGTGTCTTCGTGGTTCAAAACTGCCGGGATGTCGGCCGAAAAAATCTCCAGCCTCCAGAACCCGCGCGTGAAACAGCTCGTACGGTTGCGCGACCGGCGGCCGCGCGACGAAGCGGGGGTGTTTCTCGTCGAGGGCTACCGTGAAATCCGGCGCGCACTGGAAAAAGGCTTGGCGCTGCGCGAGCTGTATTACGCTCCGGAGTGGTTTCTCGGGGAGAACGAGTCGGCGCTCATCGCCCAGGCCCAGGCCGCCGGAACGCAGGTGTTTGAGCTGTCCAAGGAGGCGTTTGCCAAGGTGGCCTACCGCGAACGGCCCGACGGCCTGCTCGCCGTCGCCCCGCAGTGGAAGAAAAAGCTGGAGGAGCTGGCGCTCAGGCCAGAACCGTTTCTGCTCGTGGTCGAGGCCATTGAGAAACCGGGCAACCTTGGGACCATTTTGCGCGGGGCCGACGCGGCGGGCGTGGACGCCGTCATCGTGTGCGATCCGGTCACGGACATTTTCAACCCCAACGTCGTCCGCGCCTCGACAGGCGTGCTGTTCTCCGTGCCGGTGGTAGTGGCGGAGAGCGCAGTGGTGCACGCGTGGCTGTGCGGGCAAAAAATCCGCACCGTGGCGACGACCCCGGCCGCAACAGCGATTTACACGGAAACCGACTGGCGGGGCCCGCTCGCGCTGGTGATGGGGAGCGAGCAATACGGGCTGAGTGAATTTTGGCTGAAAGCCAGCGACGCCCAAGTGCGCATCCCGATGGCGGGACAGGCGGACTCGCTCAACGTGGCGATGGCCACTATCATTACCCTGTTCGAAGCGGTGCGGCAGCGGAACGCGTAGAATCTCCTGCCTCTCAATTGAACGCGGCCCAGTTCCACAGATGCAAAATGCCTGACATCGAAAGTGAAAACGAGCGGACATGAAATCATAAATATGCTTCCATGTTCAAGATGTGAACGCACGGTCCAGATGGCCTGATTCTGGCGAAAGCCTTTGCCATCCATGCAGCCGCCCGCTTCAGCCCGCTGCCTGAGGCTGATGAACCCCATGGTGCCGGACGACCTGAGACTGCCCGAATCGTGGCTAATGGTGTGGGAAACCACCTTGACCTTGGACCACCCGAGAGGAACAGTTTTGGAACCCAAACCGCCGAGCACGGCGACCCCAAGCAACCCCAGCGGAAAACCCACCCATGAAACGACTATTTTCGGCCATCGGCCTCGTGATGGTGCTCGCCGTCCAATCGCTCTACTCTCAGACGACCGCTCCCAAAGCCGCCCCGGCATCAGCACCGGCTGCGTCTGCACAGTCTATC
>JBAXLL010000050.1:0-9847 GCA_037134835.1 Verrucomicrobiota bacterium | reverse complement strand
GGCCCGGCTGTTCGCGGCGGGACGCGCGACGGACCCGGCGAGGGGCGAGTTCATCGAGGCGTTCAAGCGGGCGACTTTCGGCACGGAGGAGAAGCGGCTGCTGGGACGGCTCGATGATTTTCTGGACGGACATGCGGAGACCTGGCTCGACGCCCCGCGCGCGGAGTGCTGGGGCGACGCGCGGCGCATCTGGCCCGGCGGCAACGCGTGGCTCGCCGCGGCCGCGCAACGCGCGGCCGCGGCGGAGACCCTGCGCGCGGCGCTGCCCTGGGCCGCGCTGGGCGACGGGCCGCGCGCGCGGCTGGAGGCCTTTTTTGCGGCGCTGCCGGAATGGTCGCCGGGCGCACCCCTGCCGAAGCCCGTCGGCTATTTGGTCGGAAACGCGTTCAAGGTGTGGGCGGCGCTGGGCGCGGGCCATGCGGAGGTGACGCTGGAACGGAAAAAAATCGCGCTGGGCCCGGAGGCGTGCGCGGCGCTGGTCGCGGTGGTGGAGGGCATCGGCGGGGCGGAGCTGGCGCGGCAGCTGGAGATGACGCGCGGGATCGCCGACGTGCTGCGCGGCTACGACGCGGCCTATCACGACACGGTGCGGCGCGCCGGGCGGTTGACGTTTGCCGACGTGACGCGGCTGCTGCGGCCGGTCGCCCTGGCGTGCGACGGCGCCAGGGAAGGGGGCGGCGAGCGCCGCCTGCTGGTGGACTGGCGGCTCGACGCACAGTTTGACCACTGGCTGCTCGACGAGTTTCAGGACACGAGCTTCGCGCAGTGGAGCGTGTTGAAAAATCTCGTGGACGAGGCGGTGCAGGACGCCGAGGGCCGGCGCAGCTTTTTCTATGTGGGCGACGTGAAGCAGGCGATCTTCGCGTGGCGCGAGGGCGATGCGCGGCTGTTCCGGGAGATTTTTGACCATTACAACGCCGCGGCGCCCGGCGCGATCGCCGAGGAGCGGCTCACGGAGTCGTGGCGGTCGGGACCGGCGGTGATCGCCATGGTCAATCGCGTATTCGGTGACGATGCCGCGTTGCGTGCGCTCGTGCCCGCCGATGCCGCCCGGCGCTGGTCGGACGAGTGGCGGGCACATGAAAGCGCGCGCCCGGAGCTCGGCGGCTGGGCGGAGCTGCGGCACGCGCAGGACGAGGATGGGCGGTTTGCGGAGACGCTGGCGATTTTGCGCGAGACCGAACCCGTGCGCCGTGGGCTGACGGTGGCGGTGCTCGTGCAGAAGAACGACACGGCGGCCCGGCTGGCGGACTATCTGCGGCGCGAAGGCGGGCTGGCGGCGGTGGCGGAGAGCGACCTGCGGGTCGCGACCGACAATCCGCTGTCGTGCGCGCTGCTCGCGCTGCTGCGCGCGGCGGCGCACCCCGGCGACACGCTCGCGCACGGGCACCTGCGGATGACGCCGCTCGGCGCGGTGCTCGCGGCGGCGGGGCTGGTGACGCCGGACGCCTTGACGGCGTGGGTGCTCGGCGAGCTGCATGCCGGGGGCTTTGCCGGCACGCTGGAAAAATGGCTGCGCGCGCTGGAGCCGGCGCTGGCCCCGGAAGACGCGTTCAGCCGCCTGCGCGGCGCGCAGCTGGTGGAGCTGGCGCGGGAATTTGACGAAGGCGGGCGGCGCGATGTGGCGGAGTTTCTTGCGCAGGCCGAGGCGCACACAGTGCGCGACACCGACGCGGCGGGCACGGTGCGCGTCATGACGGTGCACAAGGCGAAGGGGCTGGGCTTCGACCTCGTGATCCTGCCTGACCTTGAGGGGCAAAGGCTGGCGCAGCGGCGCAAGGGGCTGGCGGTGCACCGGAACGCGGCGCGGGAAGTGGAATGGGTTTTGGATTTGCCGTCCACGCTGTTGGCCGAGGGCGACGGGGTGCTGGCGGCGCACGTCGCCGGCGAGGAGGCGGACGCGGCCTACGAGGCGTTGTGCGTGCTGTATGTGGCGATGACCCGGGCGAAACGCGCGATGTTCATCATCACCGGGCCGCCCAAGGCGATGTCGCGTTCGCACAATTTTCCCAAGCTGCTGCAGGAAACGCTGGGCGAAACATGGAGCGCGGGCGATCCCGCGTGGTTCGCTTCGCTGGAGCGGGGCGAAGGACTGGGGAGCCCGGTGCCGGCAACCGGCGGCCGGCGGGACGGGCTGGAGCCGCTGGCGGGCGCGCCCGGTCTGGTGCGGCTGGTGGCACGGCGGCCGTCCGGCGAGCAACCCACCACGCGGGATGGCGCGGCGCTGTTTGCCCCGGAGTCAGGAGCGGGCATGGAATTTGGGTCGGCGGTGCATGCTTTACTCTCGGAGGTGGAGTGGGGTGGGGCGGAGGTGGCCGCGAAACTCGCCACGATCTGGCGTGAACGCGGCGGGCCTGCGGCGGTGGCCGACACGGCGCTGGCGTGCCTGCGCGCAACGGCGTTGGCGGGCGTGTGGACGAAGCCGGATACGCGGGCCGAAGTGTGGCGGGAGCGGGCGTTTGAGGCGGTGCTCGACGGGGCGTGGGTGACGGGTGTATTTGACCGCGTGGTGATCACACGCGACACGGCCGACCAGGTGACCGGCGCGACGGTGTTTGATTTCAAGACCGACGCCGTGCCCGACGCCGCGCGGCATGCCGGCCAGATGGGTCTCTACCGCGGTGCCGCCGCGCTGCTGCTCGGCCTGCCCGAAACGGCAGTGCGGGCCGAACTGGTGTTCACCGCAACCCAGGAACGGGCGGAGATCGCGCGATGAACTGGCAACAAGCGAAGAGCAGGATCGCGGAAACGCGGAGGGGCGGAAATTATTTAAGCAGGAAGCCAGGAATCCAGGAACTCAGACCAGAATAATTTTCTGTCTTCATGGTTTCATGGCTTCCTGCTTCCAACCTCCGTGCTTCTGTTCTCCGCGTGCTTTGCGTCCTTCGCGTTTCAAATGTTCTCCGTGCTTCTGCCCTCGTGCCCCTTGCGTTAAAATCTCCTGCTTCTTCACTTCGCCCCGGGATGGCCGGGGGCGAAGCGGATGAGCGGGGTTTTGTAGTATTCGAGGTCGTGCGCCGGCGGCTCGACGCCGGCGGGCAGCGGACGTTTCGAGAAAGTCTGGAAATACAGCAGGCAGGCGTCGCGCCAGTCGCGGGCGTCGAGCTCCTGCCGGGCGAGCCGCTGCCTCACCTCGGTGAAGCGCTCCTCGTCAATCAGGCCCTTGAGCGTGTCCCATTCTTTCTGCATCACACGCACCTCGTCCACACCCTGCTGGTAGCGCAGGGCGAGCTCGTCCCAGAGGATGCGGCCGGACTTCATCTTGTGATCCCACGCGACGTGGTGAAACCAGAGCAGCAAGTTTTCGGGGACGGTGTCCACGTTGCCCCATTCAAATTCGAGATAAGGTCCATATTGCTGAAGGGCGTTGGAGCCGCTAGCGGTGCGGTTGGCGCCGAGGCCGGTGGCGTCGGCCTGGTGGTAATAGGGCGGCGACCAGTCGGGACGGGTGGTGTTGGCGATGGGCCACGGGCCGGGGCCGTAGTGGTGGCCTTCGGCCATGATGTGGTGTAGACCGAGCGGCATCGAGTAGTTGACCATCGTCTCGCGCGAGCCGAGGAGGATCTTTTTCATTGTGGCCAAGACCTTGGGATCGGAGCCGTAGGTGAGGCGGATCCACTCGTCGGCGATTTGTTCCGACGTGAGGGCATGGTCCCACGCGAGCCGGCCATAGGCATACCAGTTGGCCTGCGCGAGCGGGTGGCCGGTCCAATTGCGATCGGTGCCGGTATTGGCGACGCCGATGATCATGCTGAGGGCGTGCTGAAAAAGAGTGCCGTCGGCGATGTGGGCTACAGTGGAGGTGGGGTCGGCAGGAATGGCAGGGTTTACTACACCGTCCGTTGGCTGCTTGGCTCCATTCGCACCCAAGGCATGAGTGTCCGCGTCGAGCACCTCCTTCCACAGTGGCGCAAGATAGACAAGCTGCGTGGACTGGCCGGTGTATTCCTGCGTGATCTGCAGCTCTGGGGCTGCCACTGTTTTTCTCATGGCCCCGAAAAGCGGGGAGAATGGCTCGCGGGGCATGAAGTCGAGCGGGCCGTTCTTGATCTGGATGACGACGTTGTCGCGGAACTTGCCGTCGAGCGGCATAAACTCGCTGTAGGCCTGTTTCACGCGGTCCTCCTTGGTATCAGCCGCATAGACGAAGGCGCGCCACATCACGACGCCGCCATGCGGCGCGAGGGCGTCGGCCATCATGTTCGCGCCATCGGCGTGCGTGCGTTTGTAGTCCTGTGGGCCGGGCTGGCCTTCGGAATTGGCTTTCACCATGAAGCCGCCGAAGTCGGGAATGAAGGTGTAGATTTCATCCGTCTTTTTCTTCCACCAGGCGGCAACCTCGGGGTCAAACGGGTCGGCGCTCTTGAGGCCGCCGATCTCAATCGGCGCGCTGAAGCGGGCGGTGAGATAGACACGGATGCCGTAGGGACGGAACTCCTCGGCGAGCGCGGCGACCTTGCGGAGATAGTGCGGCGTGAGAATGAGGGCGTTAGCGTTGACGTTGTTGAGCACGACACCGTTGAGGCCGACGGACGCCAGCGCGCGCGCATAGTCGCGGTAACGCGGGCTGCGGATCTCCGGGAGGTAAAACCATTCCCACAGCGACTGGCCCGCGTAGCCGCGCTCGACGAAGCGGTCGAGGTTGTCCCAGTGGTCGAGCAGGCGGCGCTGGATTTTGGGGGCGCTGACGATGTCGATATCGGAGAATCTCCCCTTTGTGATCTGGATTTGGCGCAGCAGAGCGAATGAGCCGTAGAGGACACCAATATCGCTGCGGGCGGAGATGACAATTGTCGTGGGCTGGGAAAATTTCAGGGTATACCCTTCCTCAGCGGCAGCGGCCGGAATCTCGGTTTGTTTTTCGATTTTTATCGTCGGGCTGGAAGCCGGATAACCCGGGGTTGGGCCAAACATTGCACTTAGGCCTATGGTCAACTCTTCGCGGGCGGCGTTGAGAGTTGGGGAATCCGCGCCGGTTGGGGTTGCCAAGATGATTTGTGGGCTTCTCCGCAATGCCGGGACTGCCAGCGCATCTTCCAGGTTGGGTGGATTAAGATTCTCGTAGCGCAACCAGAGCCGGTAGCCGTCCTCGGCGCGGGCGGGAGAGAGGGCGGCGCAAGTGAGGGCGGCGAGGGAACACCAGAAGGGGAGGCGAAGGAAGGGGGAAGTCATGGCGGAATTTGGGGTAGGGCGAACCCTCCGGGTGAGCCGCGGCTCGGCAGGGATGCCTCGCGCTACCATCGAAAGGCGATTTCCAGGGACGTTGTTGTGGTTCGGTTGAAAAGGTTGCCGGTCTCACTTCGCGGCGGGCGGCGCGTAGATGCGGAAATGGCCGCTCACCTGGAGCATCGCCAAAAAGGCGAGCAGCCCGTCATAGTAACGGTGGCTGCGCTCCAGACCCATGGCTCGGAAATTGGCGGCCCCGGTGTGATCGCGCTTGGGGTCGCTATCGTCGGGGATAGGCATGTCCCAGAGATGCTGCACGAAGGGCCGGGCGAGGGCGGGGTCGGCGGCGAGGCCGGCGACGGCGGCCATGGCGTGCATGCCGGGCGAATCGTCATTGGCGATGGTGGGGGTGCCGTCGAGGTTGAAATGGTAGGGCCAGTTCTCGACGGGTTGGAGGGCGAGAAACTTCAACACGCGGTTGGACTGCTCGACCTCGCGCGGGTCGGCGCCCCACCACGACCAGTCGAGCGCGGGCCAGGCGAGGGTGCGCCAGGCGTCCTCGGCGAAGCCGCCGTTACCACCGGGGCCGCCGTTGGCATTGGTGGCGCGCACGAACTCCATTTTTTGCCGGGCGTTTAGGACGGCCATGATGCGGTCGTTGACGGTGGCGGCATTGGCGGCGGCCTGGAGGGTGGTGAGGCCGACCTGGGCTCTGGCGATAGCGTCGAGGAGGGGCGCGATGACCGCAGCCTGTTCGGGTGTGAGTTGTAGCTGGGCTGTCAGGGCCGGCGCATCCGGGAGCGCCGGCGCTCCGGCGCCACCGCCACGTCGCGCGCCGCCGCCGGGGCCCGCACCGCCGCGGCGGCCGGCCGGGGCGATGCCGGGGATGGGAGATTGGTTGGGCATCAGGCCGGTGTTTTTGTCGGCGACATCCACAAAGAGCTGGCGGCTGACTTTGGCGGCCTCGGCGAGGAAAGCGCGATCCTCCGGCGCGGAGGCCCAGCGTGCCCAGAGCTCGTAATAGTGCGGGAGGTGGTAGGAGGCGTCGGTGTTGGCGGAGCCGCCGTTGTCGGGCACGAAGCGCACCATCCTGGCGGTGGGGTGAAACATGTTGGCCTGCGTGCCCCGGTCGGGAAACTCCTCTTTGTGCAGCATCGTGTGGAGGAGGGCCTGCGCCTCGGCCGCGTAGTTGAAGATGCCCTCGCCGCTGCCCCAGCGGTTGGCGGCGAAGAAGAGCGCCATGGTGACCCACTCCTCGCCGTCGGGCGCCGGGCCGTCGCCGGTGATGACACTGCCGTCGTCGCGGGTCATGCTGCCATTGTAAGCGGTATGCCAGGTGAAATACCCGCGCATCGGGCCGTCGGGGTGATACATGTAGGTTTTGGCAAACTTCCAGAGCTGGTTGAACTCCTTCTGGTGGTTAGTCTGCACGCAGAGCATCAGGCCGTAGGAGATGCCCTCGCTGCGCACGTCGCGGTTGCCGACATCAGGGATGTAGGCCATGTCGTCGTGGATTGGGTAAAGCAGGCGCTGCGTCTCGGGATTGCCGTTGGCGAACGACTGCCAGTAGGCCTCGATTTTCCGGTCCACCTCGGCGTCGGTTTTCCCGAGGAGCTCGCCGAAGAGATTCCGGTACCTGCCCGTTTCGAGCGCCGGTTTGGGCGCAACCGGGGCGGCGGGCGCGGCCTCGCTTCTGGACAGGCCGAGCAGACTGGCGAGGGTCAGGCTGAAAACAAAAGGCAGGGATATTCTCATGGGGAAAAGCGGCTGACAGGCTGGTTTCGGCGAATCTTTTCGCAAGGCTTATCCGCAGGCTCCGGCGTGGGGCGCACTGGCCGGCCCTGACCTGGCGGTCAGGAACCGGCGGGAAATTTGGTTCGATTTTTTCGATCCGCCCCTCCATGAGGTTGCTCCGGAATTTCCTTCTTACCGATGAATGGACGCATTACGATGGGCGATGTCGCCAAGCGCGCCGGCGTCCATGTCACGACGGTGTCGCTGGCGTTGCGCAACCACGCCTCGCTGCCGCCGGCGACGCGCGACCGGTTGCGGCGGCTGGCGGAAAAGATGGGCTATCGGCCCGACCCGGCGCTGAGCGCCCTCGTCGCCTACCGGCACCGGGCACGGTTGGCCAAGGACCAGCCGACCCTTGCCTACGTGACGAACTGGGACACGCAGTGGGGCTGGCGGGAACATGTGGCCGCCCACCGGATGTTTTTCGAGGGCGCGACGGCCAAGGCCGCGCTGCTGGGCTATCGCCTGGAACATTTCTGGCTCGGGGAGCGGGGGCTCACGCCCCGGCGGCTGAGCGACATTTTGGCGGCGCGCGGCATCACGGGCGTCATCCTGGCCTCGCACCGGCTGGCGGCCGATGTGCCGCTCGACTTTGACTGGCTGCGGCTCAGCGCGGTGAAGATTGATTTTTTCCCCCGCGAGCCGGCGATGCACAATGTGACGAACGACCAGCGCGCCGTGATCCAGATGGCGGTGCGGCGCGCGCGGGAGGCCGGCTACCGGCGCATCGGGCTGGTGATGCCAACGTGGTGGGACGAAATCGTGGATCTCGCGTGGTCGGCCGGGTTTCTCGCCGAGCAGCAGGCGCTGCCGGCCGCCGCGCGTGTCCCCATCCTGCTCTACGACGACCCGGAGCGGGAATGCCTGGTTCCCCGCCCCCTGCTGGCGGAGTGGCTGCGGCGGCACCAGCCGGAAGCCATCGTGAGCTACGAGCCCTTTGTGCGGCCGCAGCTCGCCGCGCTCGGCGTGGCGGTGCCGCAGGACGTGGCGTTTGCGGACATTTTTCTCACGAAAGTTGACGGACGCACGGCAGGTGTCCGCCAGAACTGCCACCGCGTCGGCGAACTGGCGGTGGAAATTCTCGCCGGGCAGCTCCACCAGAATGTGCTGGGCCTGCCGGGTATTCCCATCTCGACGCTGGTCGAGGGCACTTGGTTCGAGGGCACGTCGTTGCCGGCATGTCCGGCGCCTGTGGCCTGGCCTGCCGGCGGGATCAGGCGGAGAAGGGGCGGAGTCCCCGCGCGCACGGACCTGGCGGAATAACTTCTGCAGGAATCAGCCTAAACAAGCTGCCATCCATCCGACCGAGCCGGGCCAGCCCTGTTCCGTCTGCTTCTGGGCCGGACGGGAAATTTGCTCTACGGTGAGAGTCAGGAAGGTTTTGGGCGTCCGCGTCGGCTAGGTAGATTAGAAATAGTCCCGTTACCGTCCACCCCCAATCACCCGATTACCCATGTCGTTCCGTCTTTCGTTTGCCCTGCTTGCAACCGGTTGCGTGTTTGCCGCCGCGACGGGTGCCGTCGCCCAGCCGGCCACCCTTCCTTCGCTTCCGGCTGCCGTGCCTTCGCTGGAAGCTCTGAAAACCAGTCTGACCCTTACTGAGGCCCAGGTGAGCACCATCGCGCCGCTGCTGGCCGAGGTCGCCCAGGCCCGGGAGAGCCTCGTGCAGAGTCAGGCCAATATGGTGAGCATGCGCGGTGGTTTGGCCGACAAAATCATGTTCATTACCCGTTTGAGCGAGGAACAAAAGGCGCGGCTGGCCGATGTGGTCAACCGGCCCTATTTCACCTCGCGCATCCCCATTGCGAACGGCCAGCATGTGGACTGGGCCTCGCGTCTTGACTGGGATCTGGCCGACCTCCTGGTCTATCGGGAAAAGAACGCCCAGCTAGGACCGCCGGCACCCGGCGAGAACCGGGTGATCTTCATCGGCGACTCCATTACGGAGAACTGGCAGGGTGCCCGAGGTGACTTCAACGGCAACTTTGGCGGCAAGACCAACTACATTGGCCGCGGGCGCACCTCGGAGACCACCCAGCAGATGCTGCTCCGCTTCCGGCCGGATGTGATCGATCTCAAGCCGAAGGCGGTGGTCATCCTCGCCGGCACCAACGATGTCGCCGGCAACTTGGGCCGTTCGACCGACAAGATGATTGAGGACAACCTCATCTCGATGATTGATCTGGCGGCGCTGAACAAGATCAAGGTCGTGCTCTGCAGCATCATGCCGACCACGCGCTACAGCTGGCAGCCCAGCGTGACCGATGGCACCGTGCGGGTCATCGCCCTCAACAAATGGATCAAGGAGTATTCCGCCACACGTCCGGGCGAGGTGTTTTTCGTGGATATCCACACGCCGATGGCCAGCCCGACCGGCGGCATGAACCCGCAGCTCAGCGGCGACGGCACGCACCCTAACGCCCAAGGCTACGCCCTGATCTCGCCGCTCGTCGATCAGGCCATCAACGCGGCATTCGCCGCAAAATAAGGCCGGCTCGTCAGCAATCTCTCCCATGGCTTCCCGTCTGTCCCCTTGTCCGCTGCTTGCCCTCGCCTTCGCCTTGGGCCTGGTGCTCACGTCTGCCTCCACCCTGCACGGTGCGGCGGCTCCCGCCCCCGGCCCGGTCACGGCCACGCCCCTGCACAAAAGCGGAATTTACGATTTGGGTGAAAAGGCCGGCTGGACCCTGACGGCCACGCCCGGCGTGCCGACGCCGGCGGGAGATTTCACCTATACCGTCAAGACCAACAACGCCGCGGTCATCAAGACGGGCACCTTCAGCCTCGCCTCCGGCAGCGCGACGATCGAGGTCACGCAGACCGAGCCGGCGATGCTGTTTGTTCAGGTCACGCCGCCAGCCGCCGCCCCGGCGGCCCCAGCCGGCGG
>JBAXLL010000049.1:0-9927 GCA_037134835.1 Verrucomicrobiota bacterium | reverse complement strand
ATGAAACTCGGCCCGTGGCCGCCGGCCAATGAAAACGAATAACAGTCGGGGAAACGCTGGCGCAGGCCGTGCAACACCCGCAGCGGATGCAGTGGGCGCGGGACGGTCAGGTCGAGCGCACGGGCCAGCACGATTTTCTGAAACTCACCCGCCGCGACGAGGTCCAGGGCGCGCGCAACAGCGGCACGATAGTCCCAGGTGGTATGATACTCCGTGGTGGCACGGGCATCTTGGCCGCGTGCGTGGGTAGCATGGGCATCCTGCCCATGCTTCATCATGGGCAAGATGCCCATGCCACTCTGATTTACGGGCAGGATGCCCGTCGCACCATATTCGAAATTCCTGAATTTTCCATGCGCACGCCAGACACGGGCGGTGAGCGCGTCTAGGTCGGCGTCGGGCGCGACGAGGAGGTTGGCGACGGCAGTGATCGTGTCGCCCGCGCGCGCGACCTGCCAGCGCGGCACAAACACCCGCGCAGCCGGAAACGGCTCGCCCGGCTCCACCTCGTCGTGAAACGCGAAGGCGGTAAAAAAATGCGGCCCGCCGAAAGGCGCGGACACATCGCCGACGGCGATGGTGTGCGCGAGCGTGTCGTCAATGAACCCCTGCACACTGGCGAAGCGCCCGGGGCCGCGCGCGTTATGCATGAGGACGGCCTCCGCTCCGGCAACCGCGCTGGCGATGCCCGGACGCTCGGCATAAAAGTGCGGCTCGCCTGGCTCGAAGATGGACTCCAGCACCGCGAGCGGATCGAGCGCATCCACGGCGAGCGAGATGCTAACGAGTTTTGTCAGCCCGTCGTGCCGCGCGGCATCACGACATTCGCCGAGAAACGCCCGGAGCGCCCCGGGTGAGGCCTGGTCGGCGGGGTTGAGCGGGAGAATGGTCATGGCTTGATGAAAGATATCAGAGGCCAGAGATCAGTTGTCAGAAATCTTAGGCGTGAAGACACAGGTCATTTTCTGACATCTGGCTTCTGGCCTCTTGCATCTATTTTTTCGCCGTCTCCGGGCGCGGGAACAGGATTAGCGCCTCAGCGACCTTCCGGCCGGCGAGCGGGGTGCCCCAGGTCAGCTCGGCGCGCCAGTCGGGCCCGGCCTGGTGGCCGAGCACCGCATGGATTTTTGTCACCGTCGAGGGCATGACCGCAGGCAGGAGCGAGACGCCCAGGCGCAGGGCTTCGGCCATCGTGGCGAGGGAGGTGCAGAGCAGGACGGCGTCGGCGGGGGCGGCAGACTTGCCGAGCTTCCACGGCGCGCGTTTCTCGACATAGCTGTTGGTCGCGGTGATGAACGCCATGACCCGCTCCAGCGCAAGGTGGAACTGGTACCCCTCGTGCAAGGTCACGGTCTCGTCCCGCGTCTTCTCCCAGAGTGCCCGCAGTTCGCGCTCCGGCTCGCCGGTTTCGGCAGCGGCCGAGGACTGGGCATCCGGCGCGGGGATGACGCCGCCGGCAAAGCGGTTGGTCATGTTGAGCACACGGTTAACCAGGTTGCCGAGATTGTTGGCCAGCTCGGCGTTATAGCGCGCGAGGAATTGCGTCTCAGAAAAATCGCTGTCCTGCCCGACGCTCATTTCGCGGATCATGAAGTACCGCAGCGCATCCACCCCATATTTGTCGGCAAAGGCCACCGGCTCGACGAAATTGCCCGTGCTTTTTGACATTTTTTTGCCGTTGATGCTCCACCAGCCGTGTGCCAGGAGCTGACGCGGTGGCTCAAGGCCCAGCGCCTTGAGCATGATCGGCCAGTAGATGGCATGCGGTGGCACCAGGATGTCCTTCCCAATGACGTGCAGGTCGGCGGGCCATAAGCCGGGATTGTCCGCGACCGCGGTGTAGTAATTCACCAGCGCGTCGAACCAGACGTAGGTGACGTAGTTCTCGTCGAAG
The DNA here is from genome assembly GCA_037134835.1 of Verrucomicrobiota bacterium. Classification (GTDB taxonomy): domain Bacteria; phylum Verrucomicrobiota; class Verrucomicrobiia; order Opitutales; family Opitutaceae; genus CAIYUN01. Next base: position 8,033 of record JBAXLL010000049.1, on the reverse strand, counting down.
GGCAGCGGGATGCCCCACTCCAGCCGTTCGCGTGGGCGCGAGATGCAGAGGTCGTTGAGGGGCTCGGCGAGAAATTCCACCACCTGCTTCTGGCGATAGCGTGGGAAGACGAAATTCTCGTTCTCCCGCAGGAAGGTAATGAGCCAGTCCTGATAGGCGCGCAGTTTGAAAAAATAATTGGATTCGATGAGCTCTGTGACTTCGCCGTAAAGCTCCGGCCAGGTGCCGTCGGGGTTGCGGTCTTTGTCCTGCAAAAATTGTTCCTGTCGCGTCGAGTAAAAGCCCTTGTATTCGGCGCGGTAAATCTCGCCCTTGTCGAAAAGCTGCTGGAGCAGGGCGCGCACGACGGTCTTATGCCGCGGCTCGGTCGTGCGGATGAAGTCGTCGTTGGAAATGTTGAGCTTCGCGCACAGGGCGACGAATTCCGGCGTGATCTCGTCGCAAAACTGCTGGGGTGGGATGCCGCGCGCCCGCGCGCTCTGCTGCACCTTCTGCCCGTGCTCGTCCACACCGGTGAGGAAAAATACCCGGTCGCCGAGGAGCCGCCGCGTGCGCGCGATGACGTCGGCCAGCACTTTTTCATAGGCGTGGCCGAGGTGCGGCGAGCCGTTGACGTAGTCAATGGCGGTGGTGATATAGAACTTTTTCATGCGCGCGGCATGGAAGCAGAACCATGCGGCATGCAAATGTCCAAGGATTTACGACCCTCCTGCAATGGGCTTTCAACGGGACCCGGAGGCAGGGAGATCGGAATCAAGGGCCTCGCAAAGTATCCGCCAGACGGCTAACCAGCCTTGGCCCCGGCGCAGAGTTGGGTGGCCAGGATGGCGGCCGGTGCTACGGGCAGTTCGAGGGTGAATGTCGCGCCCTGCCCCAGGCCGGCGCTGTGGACCGTGATCGTGCCTTTCATTTCTTTGGCTGCGTTGGCGCTGGCATGTAGGCCGAAACCGTGGCCAGTGGCCTTCGTAGTGAAGCCGTGGTTGAAGATGCGCGTGAGATTTTCGGGCGCGATGCCGACACCGTTGTCCGTTACGCTGAGGCGAACGTACCGGCCGTCCGGGGCGGGCGCGAGGCCAAACGTGACAACTTTGCCGGCCCCGCAGGGTTGTTCGTCGCAGGCATACTTGGCATTGCGGATGAAGTTGATCAGGATTTGCAGGACCTTGCCGCGCTCGGCCAGCACCGGAGGTGCGGGGTGGAAGTCACGCACGACCCGGACATCGTGGCGTGAAAAGGCTGCGGAATTCATTCGAATCGCATCGGCCATCAGCGCGTCCGAGGACAAGGGCTCCAGGATGCCCACCATCGTGGCATAGGATTGCTGCATGGTCACGATGTCCTTGATGTGATCCACGTTCTCCTGCAGGGAGGTGATTTCTCCGAGCAACCGCTCCTGATCTTCGGCCAGGCTGTGCGCCAGCGACGCCACCAGTTCAAGAACCCGACGCCCCTTGGGGTCGGAGGTAAAAAACGGGCCGAGATCGTCGCGATGTTCCTGCAAGAGCACGGAGAGCTTGCCGAGCATGCCGACCCGGGACTGGCGAAGAGCCGCGGCGATCAGGCTGGCGGAGACATTGAGGCTGTTGAGCACGTTGCCGACGTTGTGCAGCACCCCGGTCGCGACCTCAGCCATGCCGGCCTGACGGGAGGCCTCGACGAGATCGGCCTGAGCCTTTTCCAGCGCGGACTCCAGGCGCTTGGACTCGGTCACATTCTTGCTCTGACCAAAGGTGCCGATGATTTCACCCCCGCGGTTGCGGAGCGGGAGCTTGTTGCTGACGGCCCAGGTGATGCGGCCGTCGGGCCAGACTTCGCGCTCAACTTTTCCGAGGATCGGGCGGCCGGTGAGCATGATGCGCTGTTCGTCCTCAAAGGCCGGGCGCGCGTGCTCTTCGCTGAAAAAATCGAAGTCGGACTTGCCGATGACCTCCGAGGCGTCGGTACAGCCGAAGGTACGGACGACCGACTCGCTCACAGCGAGAAAATTGGAGCGGCGGTCCTTAAAATACACATTGTCGGGAAAATTTTCCAGAAACGCCGCGACGAGCGTGCGGTCGAGCAGGCCGCCGTTTTGCTCGGCAGCGCGTGCGAATTCGGTGACGGCGGCGGACATGGGGCGAAGCTCAGGCGGCGCGGGTCGTGAGCGCGGGATTGAGCCAGCGGGAGAGCACGGCGTGCACGGCCGCCGTCTTGACCGGCTTGGTGATAAAGTCATCCATGCCGGCGGCGAGACAGGCGTCGCGATCGGTGCTCATGGCGTTGGCCGTCAGCGCCACGATCCGCAAGTCAGACCGAAATCCCGGCAAACCGGCAAGCTGGCCGGCCCGGATCCGGCGGGTCGCCTCAAGCCCGTCCATCTCGGGCATCTGCGCGTCCATGAGCACGAGCTGGTAAGGATGCCGCTGCACGGCCTCAAGGGCCTCACGGCCATTGACGACGATGTCACAAGCATGGCCGAGGTTGCGGAGGATGAGAGAGGCGACCTTTTGGTTCACCGGATTGTCCTCGGCGACGAGAATAGTGGTAGGCGCGGAGCTGAGATTGGGCCGCTGGGGGGCGGTCGGCGCCTTGGGCGCGAGCGGCGAAGCGGTCACTGAGGCCGCCAGCGCGCGCACGAGGGTCGCCCGCAGCTTCTCCGGGTGCACGGGCTTGGTCTCAACGGCGGCGAGACCATGTGCGGTCGCGGTGGACTTGACGATGCGGCTGTCAATGGACGTCAGGAGGACCAGCGCGAGCGGTGGTACGGCAGAATCGGCCTTGATCATGGCCGCGAGCATGGTGGTGGATGAAAGAGACATGACGTGGCAGGGTACCCGCGGTGATGGTGCGGACGATGACAGGACATGAATCGGTCATTTCGGGAAAAAATTAAACCGGCGGGCCGCCCTGGGCCTTGGTCCCGGCTGCCGGCCGTCGCGCACTGTGAAGGTTTTGACACCAGCGGCCACACCCGCAATCTCCCGCCTCGCCGCCATGAACACTTTTGTCCGCCTCACCGTAGTCACCGGCCTGTTGCTGGCGGTCGGCACGACGGCGTTGCTGCTCCAGTCGTGGGTCAATGTGTCTGTGTCCTCGCTCAAACGGGGCGCGCCGGGAGCACCTGATGAAACGATGGCCCCATGGCACGAACTGGCCTACCGCGAACGGATCGCGCTAGCGTCTCTGGCGGTCGCTGCCATCGCCGCCGTCACCGTTGCCGCCGCGCTTCCGGGTACGCGCCCACGCGCCGGGCCCGACAGGTCCGCGCGCGAAAACGTCGAGCTGCTCGCCCGTACCGCCGCCACGCAAAGCGAAGCGCTCGCCCTTGAACGCAACGTCCGCCAGCGCACCGAGGAAAATCTCGCTCTGGAGCAGATGCGGGCCGGTCAGGCCGTGGCCGACAAAGCCCGGCTGGGACGCGACCTGCACGATGGCATCATCCAGACACTTTACGCTGCCGGGCTGGTGCTGGCTTCGGCCCGGGAGAAAATCCCCACCCAGCCCCAGCGCGCCGCCGGGCTGCTCGATCAGGGTGTTAGTACGCTCAATGCCGCCATTCGCGACGTGCGCCTCTGCATTGACGGACTGGCGGAGGCGCACCGGCAAGGCGGTTCATTGCCTGCCGCCATCGGCGCGGTGACGGAGATGCTTGGCTCCGGACGCGAAGCGGTGTTTGACACCCAGCTCGATCCGGTGGCGGTAGCACGGGTGGACGAAACACAGTACGCTGACCTGATCCAAATTATTCGCGAGGCCGTGAGCAACGCCCTCCGCCACGGTGCCGCCAAGACCGTGACGCTACGCCTCCAGGAGGATGCAGACCGCCTCGCCCTGCTCGTGCAGGACGACGGGCGCGGTTTCGACCCCGCGCCTTTGCCGGGCATCGGCCATGGACTGACCAATCTCCGGACGCGCGCGGCCCTGTTGCACGGCGAGCTACGTCTGACCAGTGCGCCGGGTACCGGCACCCGTCTCGTGCTGACGTTTCCCGCGTCCAAACCGGCTCCCCTTGCATGAAGGCTCCTCCACCCATCCGGCTGGTGATTGTGGACGACAGTGAACTCGTGAGGGCTGGACTGCGTCTGCTGCTCGGCGAAGACCCCGGGCTAAGCATCGCAGGCGAAGCGGGGAATGTCGCCGACGGAGTCGAGCTGTGCTTGCGGCTGCGGCCTGACGTGACGTTACTAGACATTCGCCTGCCTGACGGCACCGGCCTCGACGCCTGCCGGGAGATTTTGCGGCGCGCACCGGGCGTCCGCGTGCTCATGCTCACCTCGGCCGCCGACGACCGACTGGTGGACGAGGCCGTGGCCGCAGGAGCGCACGGATACTTGCTGAAGGAGATTGACGCACCCGGCCTAAGGCGGGCCATCCGCGATGTGGCGGCGGGCCGTTCCGTGCTTGACCCACGGGTAACGGCACGGGTCCTGCGCCGTGCTCGCGGCGAGTCGGGCAGCCCTGGGGGTGGCGTGTCTCCCGACGCGCTGTCGCCACAGGAGCAGCGCATTTTGGCGCTCATTGCCAAAGGTTGCACCAACAAGGAGGCGGCCGCCGAACTGGGCCTAAGTGAGAAGACGGTGAAAAACTATCTCAGCACGGTTTTCGACAAACTCCATGTCTCGCGCCGCGCAGAAGCGGCGGCCGTGTTTGTCCAGCATCGGCCCGGTCTGTGAGTTAGCCCTGGACTAGGGCCGAATGGCCTGTGTTTTATGCCCAAACGCATCTAGTGGAACACAAACTTTTCTGTTAGGTTGTGGGGGCCATGTCCCTCCCTGTCAGCGCATCCGCCTCGCTCCCCGCTTTCCCTCAATCGCGCCGCTCGGGCCTGACGCTCGTCGAGGTGATGACGGCGATGGCGATATTTTCAGTGGTGATCATCGGCGTGCTCGCCTCACTGGTCCAAGGTCGGCGGGCCGCGAACATTAATGTCACCCAAGGGTGCGCTCTGACGATTGTGCAAGGTTACATGGAGCAAATTAAGAATTTGCCGCTCCAGTCATTCGTCAATGCCAGCGCGACTGACCTGATGAACAATCCCAATCTTGGCACCTCCTTCATCCTGCCCACGATCAAGGACTCGACCAACGCCACGGTCCAGCTCAAGACCACCCCCTCAAGCATCGCCGCCACGACGCTGACGGGAGCGACCCCAGGCACCACACCAACCGGCGTGGTGGACAACCTCCAGACCTTCGACATGGACAGCCAGGCCACGCCGAGCACCGACTCATGGTCAACCATCTGGCCCGGTGCCAACTCCACGCTCACGCCTTACCCCACCACCACTCCGGGAAAAACCGACCTGCGAATGAACTTCTGGGTGCAAATCACGGACCTGACGCCGACCTCGTCCCCTAAATGCAAGGCTTATGGTATTCTGATCGTCTACACCTGGCAATATCTCGACGGCCAATACACCCGCTACATTCAGGACTCCGTTCGCAGCATCCGTTCCGCCGTCCAAACTTTTTAAGTCCAGCCATGCCACCGGTCTTCAATCTTTCCCGCCCACGCCGCCTTGGTTTCACAACCGCCGAGCTCATGGTTGCCGTCGCCGTCATGGGGTTGATCGGGGCGGGCATGGTCTCGTTCCTGCGCCAGACGATGCTCATGTATTATTCCGACCGCGCTCGGTTCATGATCAGCAACGACGTTCGCTCCTTCACGGCCAAGTTGGACACGGACGCGGTCACGGCCAACTTTTTTTGCATTTACCCTGGCTTCTCCACCCGGAGCACCACGGTCGGATCTGTCACCTCCGACGCCAGCGTAAGCGACGGCCAGGTGGGCGATCTGCTTATCCTCGTCTATACCGACCCCGCCAGCACCGGCACGGGCACCAGCATGATTAACAAGCTCGTTGGCTATTACCGCGAGATCACCAATTCCACCCTGAACACAGGCCCCGTTCATCGATTTTCGATCGATGTTTCGCCGGCCGTGGCCGCGAACTCCGCCCCCATGTATCAACTCCTCAATACCTACGTCACCGGCACGCCAGATTCCTACCCTACGATCAACCAGATTTCGCAGGGCCTTGAGATTAATGCCGCCCTGAACACGGTCACACCGGCCCTTTTTTACAACCGGCAGAACCGCAGCATTCTGGTCAGTGCGCAGGTTTCGGCAACCCTGTCCGAAGCCGGGGACACGAAAAGGACCGGTAACACCTACAACTTTACCGTCTCCCCCCGCGGTTGATCCTGCCCATGCAGACACCCCTCCACCTCCCACCTCTGCGATCGTATCGTGGCTCGGCGCTCATCAGCGTCATGATTTTTAGCACAACGATACTCCTGCTCGTAGGTTCCGTGCTCAGCTGGTCCGTCAGTTCGCGCCGGCTCACCTATCGCGAAGCCAGTTGGCTGGAGGCGCGCAACGCCGCCGAGGCCGTCAGCGAATACGGCTGCTTTCAGGTCGCTCAGGCGTTTAACACTAGCATGAACCCGCGATTCGGCTCGGGCGGCACGACCTCCATCTCGTTCACTTCCACGGTCGCCTCCACTTTCTTTGCGAACAGCCATGTGGACACGAGTAGTATTGAGGTGAAGGCCGGTTCCGTCACCCAGGTGCCCAGCGGGCGGCTCTATTTCGTTGATCCCAACGACCCCAACAACCGCTTCGATCCGTTGGTGAATCGTTTTGTTTATCGCCGCGACGTCACTGTTCTGGCCAAGGCCTCCGTCACGCCGGCGAGCGGCATCCGGAGCGCCGTCACCGCCTACATCAGCCAGAAGGTTTCCGTGCGCGGCGCTCCGCTCTTTGCCTACGCAATTTTTTACAGCGGCAACGACCTCGAGGTGAATCCGCTGCCGCAGATGGACATCTACGGCCCGGTGCATGTAAACGGGAACCTTTTTATCGGTACGGTTGGAACTTCCCCGCTCTCGTTTCACGGCCCGGTCACGGCCGCCGGAAATGTCTTTCATGCCTGGCGTGGCACGACCTCCACCGCGCAGGAGAGCAGCACGATGAACGCCAGCACGGCGGTCAACTTTTCGGTGGATATCGCCGGAAACTCCGTCGTTTCCATGCGCAACTCCAGAGGCGTCTGGCAGGACAGCACCATGGGGGCTGACTCGAGTACCAATGGCATCGCCAGCCTGCTGCCGCTCGTCACCTCCACCGTTAGCGCCACCTTCAGTGCCAACGCCTCCTCGCTGTGGAAGGGCAATCTCCAGACCGCCGCCTTGGGCATCCAGTCCTACAATCCAATGGGTTACAGTGAAGTCGTCGGCCACGACAGTGTCAGCGGCAACGACATCTACGCCACGGACGATCTGGCCGACGATGGCTCCAAGGTTGGCACCGGTACCGGTTACGGCCACGGCTACGGCCCGCATGCGTTGATCGAGCAACCGCTCACCGTCTCGTCCACCGACACCTACTCCAGCGCGAAGTCGGCCATCGAGGAGCAAAAGTTTTCACGCAAAGCCGGCCTATATGTTGACGTCACCGTCACTTCGACCAACACCGCAACGATCAAGCTCTATGCCGATCCCCACTCCACCACCTCTGGTACCCCTCTCGCGAGCATCGGGCCCAATGGTGGTATCCTCCTTGGCAGCGCCCCCGCCAATCTCATCCAGTTTATTGCTTACACCGCCTCGGGCTCCGGCACCACCACCACCGTCAGCAAGGGTCTCTATGACCAGCATCAGGACAAGGGTGTGAATCTCGTGCAGATTGACATGGGTGCGCTCAAAACTGCGCTCACCAACATGACCAGCGCCTCGGCCGTCTCGCTCTCCACGGACATTGTCACGGCGGGCGGCGCCAAGTGGGGTAGTGGCACGAACAGTGGCTACGACACCTATACGACCACTTCCTCCGGATGGAATGGCGGCATTTATGTCGGCATCACCACCTCCAGCTCCAATCAGACCGCCGTCATGCTCGCCAACGGCACCGTTGCGAGCGGCAGCAGCCTGGTGCCGACCGGATCCGGCGCTCCCAATAGTGTCACCGGCCTCACCCTCGCCACCAACGCCCCTGTCTACATCCTCGGGAGCTACAATGCCGATGGGAGCATCAATGCGGCCGGCACCGCCAAC
>JBAXLL010000048.1:0-9999 GCA_037134835.1 Verrucomicrobiota bacterium | reverse complement strand
GAGCTCCTCCGCTCCGTCTATGACCAGATTTCCCAGAAGGACCTCGACGCCACCGTCGCCCTCAATTCGAAGACACTGATCGAAAAGGACGCGGACTTTGCCAAGTTTGCCGGCCGCATCCAGCTCAGCTTCATCTATCAGGAAGTGCTCGGCTGGGACATCCTGCGCGACGGGATCGGCAAGCTGAAGGAATTTCACCAGCGCGCATTCAAGAAATATCTCGAGCGCGGCGTCGCCGTGAAGCGCCTCAGCCCGCGCCTGCTCGACTACGACCTCGTTCGCCTGGCCGCCGCGCTCGACCCCTCCGCCGACTTGGAGTTCGACTTCCTCGGCATCCAGACGCTTTACGACCGGTATCTCATCATTGACAAGACCGACAAGACCGCCCGCCGGCTGGAGACGCCGCAATTTTTCTGGATGCGCGTCGCCATGGGCCTGTTCCTCGACGAGCCGTCCGACCGCGAGAACCGCGCCACCGCGCTCTACGACCTCTACAAGACCCGCCGCTTCTGCTCCTCGACGCCTACGCTCTTCAACGCCGGCACGCTCCACTCCCAGCTCTCCTCCTGCTACCTCTACTACGTGGACGACACCATCGAGAGCATCATGCTCCGTGGCATCGCCGACAACGCCTTCCTCGCCAAGTGGGCGGGCGGCCTCGGCGGCTCGTGGACGGCGGTGCGCGGCACCGGTGCCTACATCGCCGGCACCAACGGCGAGAGCCAGGGCGTCATCCCTTTCCTCAAGCTCCACAACGACCAGCTCGTCGCCGTCAACCAGGGCGGCAAGCGCAAGGGCTCCGGCTGCGCCTACCTGGAGACGTGGCACAACGACATCACCGAGTTTCTCGAGCTGCGCAAAAACACGGGCGACGACCGCCGCCGCACGCACGACATGAACACGGCCAATTGGATCCCCGACCTGTTTATGAAGCGCATGGAGGCCCGTGAGGGCTGGACGCTCTTTCGCTCCAACCAGGTCAAGGACCTGCACGACCTCTATGGCGCCGCCTTTGAGAAACGCTACCTTGAGTATGAGCGGCTCGCCGAGGAGGGCAAAATCCAAGGCCAGAAGATTGAGGCCCTCGAGCTCTGGAAGAAGATGCTCTCCATGCTATTCGAGACCGGCCACCCGTGGATCACGTTCAAGGACGCCTGCAACCTCCGTTCCCCGCAGGACCACGTGGGCGTCATCCACTCTTCCAACCTCTGCACCGAGATCACGCTCAACACCTCCAATGACGAGACCGCCGTGTGCAACCTCGGTTCGGTCGTCCTCGAGACACACCTCAAGCCCGATGGTGCGCTCGACCACGCCAAGCTCCGCGAGACGATCCGCATCGCCGTCCGTGCGTTGGACAATGTCATCGACATCAATTTTTACCCCACGCCTGCCGCCAAGCTCTCCAACCACCGCCACCGGCCCATCGGTCTCGGCGTGATGGGCCTCGCCGACACCCTCTACAAGAAGGGCATCGCCTTTGCCTCGCCCGAGGCGGTCGAGTTCAACGACGAGTTCATGGAGGCCATCGCCTACTACGCCTACGAGGCGTCGAGCGACCTCGCCGGCGAGCGCGGCACCTACTCCACCTACCAAGGGTCGAAGTGGCAGCGCGGTCTCCTTCCGCAGGACACGCTCGACCTGCTGGAGCAGGAGCGCGGCGTCCCCGTGGACGTGCCGCGTGGCGGTCGCATGGACTGGACGCCCGTGCGCGAGAAGATCCGCGTGCAGGGCATGCGCAACAGCAACGTGATCGCCATCGCGCCCACCGCGACGATTTCCAATATCAACGCCACGTCGCCCTGCATCGAGCCCTACTATAAGAACCTCTACGTCAAATCCAATCTCTCCGGCGACTTCGTCCTCATCAACTCCCATCTCGTTAAAGATCTCAAGGCCCGGGGCCTCTGGGACCAGGAGATGATTGACGCGCTCAAGTACTTTGACGGCGAGCTGAAGGACATTGATCGCGTACCCGCCGACCTGAAGGAGCGGTACCTGACCGCCTTCGACATTGATCCCAAGTGGATCGTGGATGCCGCCGCGCGCCGACAAAAGTGGATTGATCAGTCGCAGTCGGTGAACCTCTGGCTGAAGGCGCCCGACCTGAAGGTGCTGAGCCACATGTACCGCCATGCCTGGCACGCCGGCCTCAAGACGACCTACTACCTTCGCACCCTCGGCGCCTCCGGCATCGAGAAGGCAACCGTCTCGATGAAAAAGGAGACCCGTGGTGCCGTAAAGGAAGGCCACGACGGCGGCCAGAACAGCGGTGACGCCGGCGGGAGCCATTCCGCCCAAAACCTAGAGCGCAAAGCCCAAACCCCCGAACCCGCCCGCGTCTATTCCGAAGCTGAAAAGAAAGCATGCAGCATCGAGGCCATGCGCAACGGGGGTGAATGTGAGGCATGCCAATAATGCTGAGCCGAATCAATCCAAGTCCAAGCTAGCGTGATAATAGATTGGGTTCAGTTTCAAAAGGCAGAGAGCGCGTAAAGTTGCGCTCCCGCTTTCCACTTGCCGGGCGGCGCGCGGGGCCGCGATAGTGGGCGTTCTTCCCTGAACCATGCTTGATCCGAAATTTCTCCGCGAATCGCCCGAGGTGGTCCGCGCCGCCATCGCCAAAAAGCACCTCACGGTGGATCTCGACGCCGTGCTCACGCTTGACGCCGCGTGGCGCGGGCAGCTGCAGGAGGTGGAGGTGCTCCGCGCGCAGCAGAAGGCCGCCAACACCGCGATGGCCGCGCTGCCCAAGGGTTCGCCGGAATTTGTGGCCAAGGTCGCGGAGATGAAGGCCGTGTCGGCGCAGGCGAAGGAAAAAGATGCCGCGCTCAAGGAGACCGAGGAGCGGTGGCGGCAGGCCATGCTCACGCTGCCCAACCTCCCGCACGCCACTGTGCCCGAGGGCCGCACGCCCGAGGAGAACGTCACGTTCTCGACGCACGGCGACGTCGCCGCCGTCTCACCTGCGGCCGTGCCGCACTGGGAGATCGGCGGTTTTGATCGGCTGTTTGACTTTGCGCGCGGGGCCAAGGTCACGGGAGCGGGTTTTCCGTTTTATGTCGGCGATGCGGCTCGGCTCGTGCGCGCGCTGCTGCATTTCTTTTTGGACGAAAACGCGAAAGCGGGATACACGGAGGTCGCGCCGCCCATCTTCGTCAACGCCGCCAGCGCGACCGCCACCGGCCAGCTGCCGGACAAGGAGGGCCAGATGTATGAGACGACGCCCGACCATCTCTACGCCGTGCCGACCGCCGAGGTGCCGCTCACAAATTTCTTCCGCGACGAAATCCTCCCGGAGGAATCGCTGCCTGTCCTTCGCTGCGCCTACACCCCATGCTTCCGCCGCGAGGCCGGCAGCTACGGCAAGGATGTGCGTGGTCTCAACCGCCTGCACCAGTTTGACAAGGTCGAGCTGCTGAAATGGGTCCATCCTGCGACGAGCTACCCGGAGCTGGACAAGCTGCGCGACGATGCCGAGCGGCTGCTGCAAAAGCTCGGGCTGCCCTATCGTGTGCTGCTGATGTGTGGCGGCGACCTCGGTTTTGCCCAGTCCAAAAAATACGACATCGAAGTCTGGGCCGCCGGGCAGAAACGCTGGCTGGAGGTGTCGAGCTGCTCGAACTTCGAGGCGTTCCAGGCCCGCCGGGCGCAAATCCGCTACCGGGCGAGGGAGTCGGGCAAGCCCGAGCTCGTGCACACCCTCAACGGTTCCGGCCTGGCCGTCCCGCGCGTGCTTGCCGCGCTGTTGGAAAACAATCTCCAGCCTGACGGCCGCGTGAAGATCCCGGCGGCGCTCGTGCCGTTCTTCGGGAAGGAGTTCCTGAGCTTCGGGCCGGGCTAAATGATCGGATTTCGGAATTCAACCGGAGGTAACGAAGGAAACGGAGAGGGTGAGGGGCGAAAATCGAGGCATTCTCCGTCAAAATTCCCACTCTCTCCCATCGCCCCATAAGCGATCACCCTCTCTCGCCATGCTGCACCTCGTCCTTTTTCAGCCGGAGATTGCGCCCAACACCGGGAATGTTGGCCGGCTCTGCGCGCTTACGCGCTCTCGGCTGCACCTCATCCACCCGCTGGGCTTCGAGATTAACGACCGCAATCTCCGCCGCGCCGGCATGGATTACTGGAAATCGCTCGATGTGCATGAGCACGCCGACTGGGCGGCATTCCGGGCCAGTCCGCACGCGCCGGCGCGGCTCTGGCTGTTTACCACCAAGACGGAACAGTCCTTTTGGACCGCGCGCTTCGCCGACGGCGACGGCCTCGTCTTTGGCAATGAAGGCTCCGGCGCGCCCGACTGGTTGCACACCGAAATCGGGGCGGACCACCGGGTGACCATCCCGCACGCCAATCCCGCCCTGCGTTCGCTCAACCTCAGCACGGCCGCCGGCATCGCCTGCTACGAGGCGCTGCGGCAGATGGGCTTGGCATCCGACAAAGGCTAGGTTCGGCCGGGGACCGGGACGATTTTCCGCCCAAACTTCGCGCTTGCCAGCGGGGGCTGCGTTCTCTGTGATGGGCCGCTCTTTCTCTCGAAAGAGTCAGTCATCACCATCAACCATAACCACTAAATTCCGATCGCAAGGCGGCCCTCCGGCCGTCCTGGGTGCCATCCGGCATCTGAGATCAACCAAGATACCATGTCCCTCGCCATCACCCCCAAAGACCTGCTCGACGCCGGCGTTCACTTCGGCCACCAGACCAAGCGCTGGAACCCCCGCTCCAAGCCCTACGTTTTCGACCACCGCCAGGGCATCACGATCATTGACCTGGGCAAGACCCACGAGCAGCTCGCCAAGGCCTCCGCGTTTCTTGAGGACACAGTCGCCAGCGGCGGCCAGGTGCTGCTCGTCGGCACCAAGAAACAGGCCCGCGAGATCATCCGCGAGGCGGCCAACACCACCGGAATGCCTTTCTGCGTGGACCGCTGGCTGGGCGGCACCATCACCAATTTCGCCACGGTCAAGAAATCCATCGCCAAGTTCAAAAAATATCAGGCGATGGAGACCAACGGCGAAATGGCCAAGCTCGCGGGCAAGGAGCAGGCCGCCATCCGTCGCGAAATGGTCCGCATGACCAAGAATTTCTCCGGCATCCTCGAGATGCCCACGTTGCCGGCCGCGATGTTCATCGTGGACGCCAGCCATGAGGCCATCGCCGTCGCCGAAGCCGCGCGCAGCAACATCCCCTGCATCGGCCTCGTGGACACGAATTCAGACCCGACGAAGCTTTCGCACCCCATCCCCGGCAATGACGACGCGGTGAAGTCCATTCGCATCATCGTCGAGGCTGTGATCGGCGCGATTCAGTCCGGCCTGGCCCAGCGCGAGAGCCGCCGCGCCGCCCGCGGTCAGGCCGACCTCAAGGTCGCCTCGGCCGAGGTTGCCGAGTCCGCCGGCATCGCGATCGCCCCCGAGGGCGAGGTGGACCTGTCCAAGGTTTCGCTGCCCGCCGAGCTGGTCGCCGAAGTCGAAGGCGAGACCCCGATGTCCAAGAAAAAGGCCCCCGCCCGCAAGAAAATCGCCGCCCCCAAGGCCTGAGCCGTGCGGCCCTGTATCCAACCTTTCTCCCTTTCCATGAGCAACGTCATCACCGCCCAGATGGTCAGCGCCCTCCGTGAAAAAACCGGCGCCGGCCTGCTCGACTGCAAAAAGGCCCTCGCCGACGCCAACGGCACCGAAGCCGAGGCCGTCACGATTCTCCGCAAAAAACTCGGCGCCAAGGTGGACAAACTTTCCAGCCGCTCCGCCAAGGAGGGTCTCGTCGAGAGCTACATCCACCTCGGGGGCAAGGTCGGCGTCCTGATCGAGGTCAATTGCGAGACCGATTTCGTCGCGCGCAACGACGATTTCAAGGCTTTCGTCCGCGATCTCTGCCTCCATATCGCCGCCACCAGCCCGGTCTGCGTGACCCGCGAAGAAGTTCCGGAGGCGGATCTCGCCAAGGAGCGCGAGATCGCCGCCGCGCAGGTGGAGGGCAAGCCGCCGGCCGCCGTGCAAAAGATCGTCGAGGGCAAGATCGAGAAATATTACTCGACGGTGGTTCTCCTCGACCAACCCTTCGTCAAGGCGCAGGACAAGACCGTGAAGGAGATGCTGACCGAGCGCATTGCCAAGACCGGTGAGAACATCCAGATCCGCCGGTTCGTCCGCTACCAGCTGGGCACGTGAGGAGATCCGTGTAGGGGCGCAGACTTGCTGCGCCCTTTTTCGCTCAATCCGGCACTTCGCTGCGGAAGAGGATGGTGTCGCGGGGGTGGCCGGCGTCGCCCACGGTGGTGGCGTCGGGCGCGGGGATGGTCACGGTGAAATTCTGCGTGCGTGATGCCAGCGGCTGGCCGGCGGCATCGTAAAAGGTGAGCATGGCGGGGTGTGCCCCGGGCGGGAGGCGGAGGGCGGCGAAGCTGAGATATTGCGGCAGGTTGTCCCACGTGCGTGTGTCGGCGGCGGGGTGCGCGGCTCCGGCGGTGATTTTGGCGAGCAGGCCGACGACGCCAAGGGCGACGGCCGCCTGCTCCGTGCCCCGGTCACGTTGGACTTCGGTGACAACGTGTTGCTTGCCGTCCGGACCGGTCACGGTGCGCCGGACCTCCCGGCGGCTGGCACCCGCCGCGACGACCGCGCCGGCGAGCGCAACGTCGCCCACGGTGTCGGCGCCTTTTTTGAACACGGCCTTGTTGCCGAGGATATAGTCCATCACGCGGCCGCCGCGCGTGCGGGCCTGCCAGCTTACGTCGTCCCACGGCGGGAGCTCGACGGTCTGGCCGGCGACTTGAAGGCGGGCGGATGCGGCCCGCGAGGGCTCGGCGGTGAACCGGAGCTGCTCGCCGTATTCGCCGCCAGCGGTCTTGCGCGGGCCGCGGCCGAACTCAACGAAGAGGAGAACGTTGGCGGCGGGGTCGTAGTCGGGCAATGGGTGCGCGGAGTGCTTGCGGGCACGGGCGAGGGCGTCGGTGCCGTCACCGCCGAGCTTGGCGGTGACATAGCCGTCGAGCCAGTCGGGGAGCACCCAGTCGCCGGCGTAGGTTTTTTCGGCGGTGTCGCTGTCAATCAGTTCGGTGTCACGATAGAGCGCGCGGGCGTTGTCGGGATCGCCGGCACGCCAGTAAAGGATAGCGCGGTAAAAGTCCGCCATGGCCCGTTCGTAAGGTTCGCCGATGAAAGGTTTTTCCGACTCGGAGTGAAACGTTCCCCGGGCGTTTGCGGCTTCGGGTGAGCTCACGGCGAGCGCGCCTGCGGTCGCCGCACGGGCGGCATCAAGCTGGGCTGCCGCCTCGGCGTCCTGACCGTGGCGGAGCGCGGCGGCAGCCACCCGGTATTGCCAGAGCAATTGGTCTTTCGCCGGCGCAACCGCGAGCTGGGCCTTGCCGTCCACGACTGGATCGCCGGTGTAGTTGATGACGGGGACGGGCGGAACGTTGACGCATCCGGCAAGTAGTGTCAGCGCGAACGCAGACGCGGGTGCGAGGAGAAAGGGGAAGGGTAACAGGAGGCGGGAGATGGGAGGCGGGTGGCGGGAAAATGTCGGGCGCGCGGACGCGCTGTCGGCCGGGTGTTGGGAGACGGAAGGCGGGCGTCGGACGAAACGGACGGGGATGGGGGGCATTTTGGCTGAAGGCAGGAAAAGAAAGCGCCGCGCGTGGGCCACACGGCGGCGCGGGAGAACGGCGGCACGCGCCGGCTCAGTTGCCGCCGCCGGTGAGGGTCATGTCCTCCATCAGCGCGAGGGCGGTGGCCTCGGCAATGTCGTTCACGTCGAACTGGCGGGCGAGGCGGGCGGCCTGCCCTTTTTTGCCGAGCACATCGCTCGCGCTGGCCTGCCCGATGATGGCGGAGTCTTTCAGGCGGATGGCGGTCGCGGTGATGTCAGGCACGGCCACAGTCTGGTCGCCGGAGATGGCGGGGACGGTGAGGTTGCGGCTGGAAATGAGCACCTCGATGACGACGTCGGCAATGCGGCCGAGCGCTTCACGGTCCTTACGCGCGGCCTCGTCGGTCGCGACGGTGAAGTGGTCCATCGGCTTGTCGGCCATCAGTTCGGTGGCGGCGCTATGATCGGCGAGGCGACCGCCGCCGGCCCGGAGCGGGCGGCCAAAAAGGCGCTCAATGTCGCGCACGGTCTGGCGGTCGGCGAGCGCGGCCGCAGGCTTGGGCGTCGCGGTGTAGGTGTTGTCGGCGGTGACGCGGGTGGTCGTTGTCGTGGCGGAAGATTTTCCGGGCGTGGTTGCGGCCTCACCGATGGCGGCGGGGCGGTTCACGCCACCGGTGACAACGGTGATCTGGGTTTGCGGCGAAGCAGCCGGGGTGGTGGCGGGTTTGGGTGCGGCCGGGTCGGATTCAAAGGCAGATTTCGTTTCAACCTGCACGCCTTCGACATGCTCCTTGCGCGTGGTGATCCGGAGGCCGGACGAGGTGTCAACCAGCTCGCGGTTGACATAGAGGAGCAGGCTGGGCTTGCCGAGCTTGTCGTAGGCGGCGCGGAAGCTTTCGACGACCTGTTTCGCCTTCTCCGGCGAAACAATCGTGCTGGTTGCAGGCGAGTAGAGCTGCTGGTCGTAGCTGGGTGTGGCCGGGGCGGCGGCAGTCGTGCCCGGCGCGACGGTCACGGTGACCGTGACCGGCAGCTCGGCCGGCGTGGTGGTAGTGGCGGCCGGCGCGAGCACGGCGGTCCCGGCGAGCAGGAACAGGGAGCAGGGAGCGAGGAGAGAGGTTTTCATGGCGGGGGGAGCGGACGGTGGAGCTTTATCTTCATCTTTCTCCTGACCGGGCATTCGTGGCCTGCGGCCTGCAATCTGGCGGGCGAAAGGGAAGAACCAAGGTGAAGGCGGGGGAGATCAGTGCATTTGGCGGACGCGGAAGGTGTATTTGCGGGCGAGCGTGTTCATGGAGGTTACCTCCACGGCCTCGGTCGCGTTTTCGGTGAGGGTATAGGTCATCCATGGAGTCTCATCGACGGCGAAACCCTGGTCATCTTTGAACACGCATTGCACCTGCACCTGAACCCGGCGGCTCTCGCGATTCTTGAGGCTGACCTGGGCCTTGAGCCGGCCGTCGGGCATGGGGCTGCTGCGGTCACCTGAGCTGGTGATGGAGGCCTGCACCTGGAGGTCCATGAGCACGACGGTGGCGGTCGCCTCATTGAGCCCGGGGGGCTTCTCGGCCTGAGGGGCATAAGGACCGGAGGTCTGGCAGCCGGAGGCCAGCCACAGTGTGGCGGCAGCGGCGAGGAAAAGGATCGGGTGTTTCATGGACGTGGGGGGAAGCGGTTGACGGACGCGGCCATGCTCAGCGGTAGGCGGCGTCCTCAAGCCCTTCTTTTTTGATGTCAAGCGAGGCCTCCCAGATGATCTCGCTCGTGCGCGCATCCGTCAGGCGGAAGGCGTAGAGCACATAGTCGGAGGTGCCCTGCGTGGTGCGCGTGCTCATGCCTTCGAGCGTGCCGGTGAGGAAATAGTCCGCACCGCGAAATTCGGTGACATTGGGATCGGCGCTGGCGGTGACGAGGCCTTGCTGCTTGAGGCGCTGCTCGCGTTCGAGCGTCGCCATCATGGCGCGATCAAGGAAACGCACCTTGCCCGAGGCCTTTTCATTGAGCTGGGTGCGGATCTTGGTGAGGAAGATGTCCTTGTTGATGGTAAAGCGGGTGTTGTTGACCACGGGCTCAAGCACGATGCGCGGCGGAGTCCGGGCCCCGGCGATTTCGGGGGTCTCGAGGATCTTGCGGGCCATCTTGTCGGTGACGGCGACCATGTCCTGCGACTCGACGCCGGTGCCGGCGACTTTGCCGCGCTCGTCGGGGCGCAGCTCGGTGACGGGCGTGCCGGCGGGATTTTGGACCCCCTGCGTGGCGCAGCCGGTGAGGGACGCGGCGGCGGCGAGGCTGGCGTAGAGGACATAATTGCGGCAGTAGCGCGGGTGGGTTTTCATGGGGACGGAGGGAGGCGGGAGCGGGGGCTCGAACGGAAGCGGGAGAAAAACTTCGGAATGGTTCAACGGC
>JBAXLL010000047.1:0-10034 GCA_037134835.1 Verrucomicrobiota bacterium | reverse complement strand
GGACAGGGCGTCAACACCACTGATTCCGCCGTACGGGTCGTTCACCGGCCCAGCGGACTGGTGGCCTACTGCGCCGACGGCCGTTCGCAGCAGAAGAACAAGGCCAGCGCGCTCGCCGTCCTGCGCTCACGTCTGCTCCAGCGCAAGGAGGACGAGGAGCGGGCGAGATATGCCGCCGACCGCCGCAGTCAGATCGGCACCGGTGATCGCAGCGAGCGCATACGCACCTACCACTATCTTCAGAACCGCGTGACGGACCACCGCATCGGTTTCACCGTGCACAGTCTTCCGCAGGTCATGGAAGGTAATTTTGGCGAAATCATCACCGCCCTCCAGCGCGCGGCCTTCGAGGAGAAGCTCGCCGCGCTTACCGGCCGGCCCTTTGCGTCCCGCCACGCCCCATCCGACGCGGACAACGAGTGAGACCCCGTACCCTCCGCAAAATTTTCCGGTCATGCCTGCCGTCCTCGAAATCATCAAAAAAACCACCGACTTTCTCAGTGGCCGGGGGGTTGAGTCGCCACGGCTCAACGCCGAACACCTTATTGGCCATGCGCTCGACCTGAAGCGCATGGCGCTTTACCTGCAGTTTGAGCGGACGCTGACCGAGGCCGAACTGGAGAAAATCCGCGTGGTCGTCCGCCGCCGGGCGCTACGCGAGCCGTTGCAGCACATCCTCGGGGAGACGGATTTTTTTGGGTTAAAACTGAAGACTGACCGCCGTGCACTCATTCCCCGTCCGGAGACGGAGCTGCTCGTCGAACTCGTTACCCAGATCGTGCCCACGCCGCCCGCCACCGTGCTCGACCTTGGCACCGGCGGTGGGGCCATCGCGCTCGCGCTGGCCCGGCACTGGCCGGCCGCGCACGTGACGGCCGTGGATGCGAGCGATGTCGCGCTCGCGCTCGCCCGCGAAAACACCGCCGCGCTGGGCCTCTCCGAACGTGTCACGTTGCTCTGTTCCGACTGGTGCTCCGCGCTGCCGGCCGATGCGCGCTACGATCTCGTCGTGTCCAACCCGCCCTATCTCTCTGCCGCCGAGACGGCAGCCACCGCACCCGAGGTGCGTGATTTTGATCCCGCTGCCGCGCACACCGCCGCCGAGGACGGCCTAGCCGACCTCCGCCATATCATCACCGAAAAACCCTCCCGACTCAACGCTGGCGGATTGCTCGCACTCGAGACAGGAATAACTCAACATGCTATATTGAAGCGCCTTGCAGATGAATCTGGTTTTGTCCGAGTGGAATCGCGTCCGGATTTGACCGGGCGGGATCGGTTTATCTTCGCTTGGCGGCCAGTGTGATCACCATTAGGCGCAGCAATCCCGCGGCGAGATGTCATATCCTGGTCAAAGACCGGCCAGCATGGGTCGGCAGATCATTCCTTACTTTACCTCCAGGGTCCATTGTTTCGCGCGTGCATTGGCCGCGATGGTTACGGTGTAGCGCCCCGGCTTGAGCGCGCCGGCGGGCACCGTCAGCAGCATCGCGGCATCTGCCGTACGTGCGCGCAGATTGCCCGCAATTGGCTCGGTCTGTGGGACGATGACGAGGCGGTCGCCGTTGCGGAAGAACAGCGCGCCCGTGAGCTGCTCATTGGCGGAGGCCAAGGCGGAAATGAAGCTGATTTGATAGGCCGAGCCCGCCGCGCTCTCGGCCGCTGCGCCTGCCGCCGTGATTTCCGCCGGCAACGAAGGCGAACGGGGCAGAACGTCACGCAGCCCGTCGGGCAGGCGGATGGGGGTCTCAGTGATGGTGGCGTCGGGGCCGAGGCGGGTTCGGGCACCGGCGGGGTCGGTCGGGTGTTCGGTCGTGACGTCAATTCGCACCCAGTGGGCGGCGGCCGCTGAGCGTTTTTCCATGTCCGCTGCCGCCTCGTAGCCGGGGCCAGGCTTGCGGAAATACAGCGTGAGCGGTGTGTAAATGGCTATGAACAGGGCGATCGCAAGGGCGACCCACTTCAAGGGCCACGGGGTTTTGGTGGCGGGCAGGCGCGGGCGGACAGGCATGGAAGGGAGAATTCGTTATGGATGGCAGCTGATTGCTTATCGGGCTGTTTTTGAAAATGGCAAATCAACGATGATCGTCCATCCGCATTCCCGCAGTCCGCCCTTGCTCCGGGCGCACCCTCCGGTTTCGCTCGCGGGCTGCATGAAACTTTGGTCCCAATATTTTATTCCCACGCTCAAGGAAAGCCCTGCCGACGCCGAAATCGCTTCGCACAAGCTTCTGGTCCGCGCCGGGCTCGTCCGCAAGCTCGGTGGCGGCCTCTACACCTACCTGCCGCTAGGGCTGCGGGTGATGCGTAAAATCACGCAGATCTGCCGTGAGGAAATCGACCGCGGCGGCGGCATCGAGCTGGAAATGCCGCATCTGCACCCGGCGGAGAACTGGGAGCAGGGGCCGCGCTGGGCCGCGGCGCGCGAGATCATGTTCCGCGCCGACAGCGCGGGTGATGGCAAACGCGCCCCGCGCGAGCCGGAGTTCGTCCTCGGACCGACGCACGAGGAGGTCATCACGCCGCTGGTAAAGGCCGAGATCACCAGTTACCGCGACCTGCCGAAGAATTTCTACCAAATTGCTACCAAATTCCGCAACGAGATCCGTCCCCGCTACGGTCTTATGCGCGCGCGGGAGTTTGTGATGATGGACGCCTATTCGTTTGACGTGGACGATGCTCACGCCATCGCCAGCTACGGGAGGATGAAGGCTGCCTACGAAGCGTTTTTCCGCCGCATCGGTGTCACCGCCATCGCGGTGGAGGCCGACACCGGGGTGATGGGCGGCAGCTATTCCCACGAGTTCATGGTGCCAGCCGAGATCGGCGACGACGACGTAATCTACAACGAGGCGAGCGGCTATGCCGCCAACCGCGAAAAGGCCCGCAGCGCGCTCGTGCCGGCGGACCTGGCCGACGCCGCCCCGACGGGCGTCACCGAGGAGTTTGCCACGCCCGGCGTCGTGACCATCGCGGCGCTCGAGGCGGCGCCGTTCTCGGTGCCGGCCAATCAGCAGTTCAAGACTCTGGTTTTCATGGGTGATGGGAAGCCGTTTCTCGTCATCCTGCGGGGCTGCGACGAACTGGAGGAGGCTAAGCTAGGCGCGCTGGGTTTTACGCTGTTCCGTGCAGCTACGCCGGAGGAGATTAAGCCGGTCATGGGCGCCAAGCCCGGCAGCTTAGGCGCAGTGCGCGGCACTATCAAAAACCCGGCCGCGCTTGCCGGCGTGTTTGCCGATGCGGCCATTCGCCTGATTGGCAATGGCGTGACCGGTGCGAACCGGGATGGCTTCCACCTGCGTTGCGTTAACGTGACGCGCGATCTCGCCATCACCAAGTTTGGCGACTTCCGTCGAGTTCGTGCGGGCGAGCCCGACCCCAGCACCGGTCAGCCGCTCCAAAGCCGCCGCGGCATTGAGGTCGGCCACATCTTCAAGCTCGGCACCAAATACTCCGAAAAATACGGCGCGAGCTACACGGACGATCAGAAGCTGTCGCACCCGATGGTGATGGGCTGCTATGGCATCGGCATCAGCCGCACCCTGCAGGCCGTGATTGAGCAGAGCCACGACAGCGACGGCATCGTCTGGCCCTGGGCTGTCGCGCCCTTCCAGGTGCTCATCTGTGTGTTGGATCCGCAGTTACCCGAGGCGATGGAGCTGGCAAAAAAGCTTGCCGTCGCTGCCGAGACTGCGGGTGCAGATGTGCTGGTTGACGACCGGGCGGAGCGACCTGGCGTGAAGTTTAAGGATGCCGATCTCATCGGTCTCCCGCTCCGAATCACGATCGGCGGAAAAGGTCTTAAGGAAGGCATCGTCGAGCTTAAAGCGCGTACCAGCAAAGACGTGCAAAAACTCCCGCTGGCTGAGGCCGAGGGTATACTCGCATCTGCCGTCCGCGCCATGTCCGGGTGAGAAATGCTGCCGGAAGCTCGGATTTCCGTCCTTGCATTCCCTCCGCAGTCGCGGCCTTTCACTCTGTTTGCCAGTGGAGCCTGCAAATCGACCAGTTGCGCTCCCCGGAGGGACGCTCAGGGCAGCACAACGTACTGATTTCCGTCCTTGACGGTTTTTTCCTCGGCGAGCTTGTAGCTTCTGGTGGCGCTATCCGCCTGGATTTTTTTCAGGTTGGACGAGCCGATGATAATAGGCCCGGCCTTGGGCATGGTGCGGACCTCACCGCGCTTAAGAGTGGTCGGGGGCAGCAGCACCACTCCGTAGCCACTGTTGATGGTGTCGTCGATTTTCTCCCACACCTGCAGTTGAACTTCATCCAAGGCGGTAATGACAGTCGGCTTGCCGGCGGGCGGAAGCGGCGCGGCCGGAGCGGGTGGCGTTTGGACGACGGGAGCCGTCGGGGTGGGCTTGGGTTTGCCGGAGAGCGCCCACAACAGGCCCCAGACCGGTATCGCGATAGCGAGGGCGATCAGGCCGCCGAGCTTGAGGAAATACAGCACCATCGCACGGTCGGAGGGCGCGTCGCCGATGGGGAACTGGCCGAGATTTTTGGACGATGGGCGCGGGGCGGGCCGGGGTGCGGGTTTGTGGCCGGCCGGTTTATGCGCTGCCTCCGCCGCCGGTGTGGAGGTCTCGGCGCGGGCTGGGGCCTCGGCGGCGGAGCCGAACTCCATGCGGCCATACACCTCGCGGTTCACGGAGCGGCCGGGACGCGAGCTGGCGGGATCAAGATCATCAAAGTCGTTGACGAGTTTGTCGGGGGAGAGGCCGAGGTAGTGGGCGTAGCCGCGCAGGAAGCCGCGCAGGTAGATGGGGGAGAGGCCAAGGTCGAATTTGTTGGTCTCTAATTTTTGCAGATAATCACTGCGGATTTTGGTGGCCTCCGCCGCCTCGCGGAGGGAGACGCCCTTGTGCTTGCGGGCTTCTTCAAGGCGTTCGCCGATGGTCTGCATGGGGTGGAGTTAGGGGAAAGAATCAGGGAAGGAAAGGAGGAATTCAGAAGCCACGAAGCCATGTATCTGGCACGCAGGTAATCAGGAAAATCTGCCGACGGTTTGGTTCATGGATTTCTGGCTTCTGAATTCTTTACATCGAGTCGAGGTCTTTCAAAATCTCCCTCGGGCTGGAGCCGTTTTCGGGGCCGACGATGCCGCGCTCCTCCATGAGGTCCACGAGCCGGGCGGCGCGGTTGTAGCCGATGCGGAGGCGGCGCTGGATCATCGAGGTCGAGGCGCGCTTGGTCGTGCGGAGCACGTCGAGCGCCTTCTTGAGCAGCGCCTCGTCGTCGAGGTCAGCGTTGTCATCGGCGTCACTGCCGTTTTCCTCGAGCTCCGCTTCGGCGGCAGCGCTGTCAATCTGCTCCTGTACGGCGTGGGCATATTGCGGCGGGCCGTTCTGTTTGAGAAACTCCACCATCGCCTGCACCTCCTCGTCGGCGACAAACGCGCCCTGCGCCCGCACGAGGCGCGACGTACCCGGGGGGGAGAACAGCATGTCGCCGCGGCCGATGAGCGTGTCGGCGCCCTTGCCGTCGAGGATGGTGCGTGAGTCCACCTGCGAGGCGACCTGGAACGCGATGCGCGACGGGAGGTTGGCCTTGATGACGCCGGTGATGACGTTGACCGACGGTCGTTGGGTGGCGATGATGAGGTGGATGCCGGCGGCCCGGGCGAGCTGGGCAAGGCGGGCGATGCTCGTCTCGATCTCGGCGGGTGCGACCATCATCAGGTCGGCAAGCTCGTCCACGATGGCGACGATGTAGGGCAGGCGCGCGGGAATCTCGAGTGCGTCGTCGGGCGGTGGGCCCAGACCTTCGAGCGTGGGTGGCGGAGCCTCGGCGGGCGTGGCGTTTTTCTTGCGCG
Source organism: Verrucomicrobiota bacterium (assembly GCA_037134835.1). Taxonomy (GTDB): domain Bacteria; phylum Verrucomicrobiota; class Verrucomicrobiia; order Opitutales; family Opitutaceae; genus CAIYUN01. The sequence continues at coordinate 4,216 of JBAXLL010000047.1, read as the reverse complement.
AGTTGAAGCCGGCGATGTTGCGGACGTTTTCGCGGGCAAACATCTGGTAGCGCTGCTCCATCTCGTTGAGCAGCCACTTGAGCGCGGCGGGCACTTTCTTTGGCTCCGTCACGACGGGGATCAGCATGTGCGGCAGCGCGTTGAAAATCTTCAGCTCAACGACCTTGGGATCCACCATGATCAGACGCACATCCTTCGGGCTTTTGGAGTAGAGGAGGGAGGCGATGATGGCATTGATGCAGACGGATTTGCCCGAGCCGGTCGCGCCGGCGATCAGCAGATGCGGCATTTTGGCGAGGTCGGAAACGAGTGGGCGGCCCGATACGTCCTTGCCGAGCGCGATGGGGAGCTCCGCGCGCCCGCCGGCCCAGTCTTCGCTCTCTAGAATCTCGCGCAGGCCGACGGGCGTGGGATGGAGATTCGGCACTTCGACACCCACGGCGGCTTTCCCTGGGATGGGCGCGAGGATGCGGACGGACTGGGCGCGCATCCCCAGCGCGATGTTCTTGTCGAGGCCGGCGATTTTTTCGACGCGCACCCCGGCGGCTGGCACGAGCTCGTAGCGCGTGATGACGGGGCCGACGTGGATCTCGCCCGGAGTGACGGCCACATCGAACTCGCCGAGGATGCGGACGAGATCGGCCATGTTGCGCTTGTATTCCTCGTCGCTGTCGGCGGCGGGGCGCACCTGCTCCTTGAGGAGTGAGAGCGGGGGAAACCGGTAGTTGGCGTCGTCACTTTGCGGGAGGATGATCTTGGCGGCTTTCTTCGGTTCGGCGGGCTTGACGATGGCGATGCCATCCTTGTTGGCCGGCATGACGGCGGCAGCTGGGACCGGAGCTGGCTCTTTTTCCCTGGGCGTTTCTGCGACCGGTGCGGGCGCATGGCGGGTGAGCTTGAGCGCAGGGGGAGCCTTAGCCTCGGGCGGGCGTGGTGGGTGGGCGGAGACGGGCGTGGCCGGAAACACTCCCGACGCCGGTACTACGTTGCCGCCCGGTGGCGGCGCGGGCTTCGCCGGCGCTGGAGCGGGTGGCGGTGCGGGCACAAAAGCTTTCTTGGGCGCACTGGTGGCGGCCCGGGCCTCGGCGCGGGCCTGCGAGCGCGCCGCCCGCCAGTTGTGCAGCCCATGCAGCAGCCGCTCAAACGCCACCCCAATGTCCTTGGTAAAAATAAAGACCAGCGCCGCGCCATACACGCAGAGCAGCAACGACGCCGCGCCGAAAACGCCGATATTTTTTTCCAGGGCCGTGCCATAGAGCCAATGGCCCAGCCCGCCGCCCAGCCCGGAGGAAAAATAGTCGCTCAGCTTAAAGGGCAGCATGGCCGCCAGCCCGCTGCCCGCGAGGACCGCGACCACCATGGACGTGAACCGGGTGGCGACGAGCCGTCGTGCGTTCCACACCGCGAGCCAGACCGACCACAGGCAGAACACGGGTACCAGCCACGCCGCTACGCCCAGCCAGACGAAACCCAGCCGGGCAAAGTCGGTTCCCAGCCGCCCCATGAAATTATCCGCCACTTTCAGGGTCGTGGAGCTGGGCAGCAGCCAGCCCGTCTGTCGCGGGTCGAAGTCGGCCATTGCCACCAGCAGCCAGGTGCCGGCGAGCAGGCCCGTGAGGGCGGCCAGCCAGTTGGGCCGGTAGCGCGGCTCTGTGCTCGACGGGCCGTCATTTGGGTTTGAACTGGGAAACTTCGCCATGAATGGTTGCGCGGCTGGCCGCGTGCCCACAGTTCATGCGTGCCGGCCATTCGGTCAAACGCAATCCGGTTGCCGCTTTCAGCCTCTCGTCTTTTTCACCCATTTTTAGCACCTCGCGCCCAATCTCATGGACGAATTTATCCGCTTCCAACCGCTCAATCAGGAGCGTGTCTGGGGTGGTCGTGCGCTCGCCACCGCGTTGGGCCGCACGCTGCCGCCGGGTGACCGGCCCATCGGCGAGAGCTGGGAAATCGTGGACCGGCCCGAGGCGCAGTCGGTCGTGGTGGGCGGCGCGTTTGACGGGCTGACGCTGCGGCAAGTGAGAGAGCGGCATTCCGCCGCAGTCATGGGCCCGCGCTGGCCGAAGGAGAAGCCCTTTCCTATCCTGGTCAAATGGCTCGACTGCCGAGAGCGGCTCAGCCTGCAGGTTCACCCTCCTGCCGCCGTCGCCAAGGAGTTGGGCGGCGAGCCGAAGACGGAAAACTGGTTCGTCGCCGCCGCCGAACCCGGCGCGCATCTCATTGTCGGCCTGAAGCCTGGCGTAACACGCGAGAAATTTGAGGCGGCGGTCGCCGCCGGCACGGTTGAGTCATGTGTGAACCGCTTCCCCGTCGCGGCGGGCGACTCGGTGCTCGTGCGCAGCGGGACCGTCCACGCGATTGATGGCGGCAACCTCATTCTCGAGATCCAGCAGAACTCCGACACCACCTACCGCGTGGACGACTGGGGCCGCCTAGGCCTAGACGGCAAACCGCGCCAGCTCCACGTCGCCGAGTCGCTGCAAGCCATCTTCTGGGACGCCCCGCCGCCGATGATGGTGAAGTCTGTGCGCAAGCATAGTTCGTCTTTCGCTCGCTTCATGCACAACAATGGGTGGGCGTTGTTGGCCAACACGACGGAGTTTAGCATCTCCCGTATCTCGCTGTTGAAGGGTGATCAGTTTTGGGCTGGCAACTCGGGATTTAAGGCGAACCTTCAAAAAAAATCCAATGTGCATTCACTGGTCGAGAAACAGCCACGCATTCTCAGCGTGGTCAAAGGCCGACTCACTTCAGCCAGCGGGGAAGTGAAACGCGGCGACAATGTTTTGCTGCCCTACGCGGGCAAATGCGTCTTTACGGCGACGGAAGATACGCTGGTGCTGGTGACCGATAATTTCACGCGCAGTCCGGCCGGCCGGTTTAATTTTCAAATGGCTTCAGTCTTGTTCGTGGGCCGCAAGGACGGCATCACCGGCCAATTTGATGACCGAGCTTTGCTCCACATGAGCACGGTGGCGCTTTTGCTTTCAACCATGCTCGCGGCTTGCCAGTATTTTCACTGGCCGGTTTATGTTTATGTCCAAGCGTTCGCCCTCTTCGGGCTTTTAGCCAGTCCGAGCTGTTTAGTGCTTTCGATTTGGGAGATGATTCGCCGTCGTTGCACGCTGCGGACATTGCTGGCGGCTGGCATGGGCGCAGTGGGAACGCTGGTCGGTTGGGGTGCGGTTTATCTTCGCGCGACGGGTATGATTCCATTGAACATTCCGACCGACTTTCTCAATTGACGGTCGTGCTTGAAGAATTGCCGCAGTCCTGCATGGTTGCGCCCTCGCCATGTCTGACACCGCCGATTCTGCCAACGTAACCATTGACCCGGCCATCCCGCCGCCCGTCGCCACCAAGCCGCCGGAGGACGCTCTCGCGGTGGCCCGCGGGGAGGCTGCCGCCAACCGCGACGCCTATCTCCGGGCGATGGCCGACTTGGAAAATTTCCGCCGCCGCACTGTGCGCGAGAAAGACGAGCTGCGGCAGTTCGCCGCGTCGCGGGTGCTGGAGGACCTGCTGCCCGCGCTCGACAACCTCGCCCTCGGCCTCGCCGCCGCCAAGGCGCCCAGTGCCGACCTCAAAACCCTCACAGGCGGGGTCGAGATGGTGCTCACCCAGCTCAAGTCTGCGCTCGCCAACCACGGCCTCAAGGAAATCAGCCCGGCCGGACAGGCGTTTGACCCACACCAGCACGAGGCGATCTCGCATGCGCCGAGCTCTGAGGTGAAGGCGGAGCACGTTCTCACCGTCGTACGCACGGGCTATTCGCTCAATGGGCGTCTGCTGCGACCGGCCAGCGTGATTGTCTCGAGCGGTCAGGCGAAATGAAACCAAACCACGGAGATTTCTTACACGAAGGTCGCAAAGCGCGCGAAGATCGGGAAAGATTTTGATCCGGCCAAACCTTCGCGTGCTTTGCGATCTTTGTGTAAAACTGATTTCATAAAAACCAATCATGGCCCAAGAAGATTACTACGCGCTGCTCGGCGTCGAAAAGACCGCCGACGCAGACACTCTCAAGAAAGCCTACCGCAAGAAGGCGGTCCAGTTTCACCCGGACAAAAACCCCGGCAACAAGGAGGCCGAGGAAATGTTCAAGAAAGTCTCGCACGCCTACGAGGTGCTGACCGATCCGGACAAACGCGCGGCTTATGACCGGTACGGGCCGGCGGCGTTCGAGGGTGGTGGGGGCGCGCCGCGCGGGCCGTAC
>JBAXLL010000046.1:0-10182 GCA_037134835.1 Verrucomicrobiota bacterium | reverse complement strand
CAAAGGCCCAAAAATAGTGGCAGCTGCCGTCCGTCTCGGGCGTGATGGTGTTGAGCACCATGACGCTCACGCCGCGGCTGCGGTCGCTCAGGCGGGCGTTGACACACACGACCGGCACGCCGCGCCCACGCGCCTGGGCCAGATGTTCCGGCCAGCGCTCGCTTTCCATGAGCACGACAAGGTCGGGCTGCACGGCGTCCCAGGCGCGCCGGGAAAACGGCCAGATGTCAGCGGGAAAATAACCCAGCGCAAGTACGAGCGGCGTATAGCGGTTGCGCGCCTCCGCGTAGCCAGTACTCGTCGTGGTCGTGAGATAAATTTCCCCACCGGCCGCTCGCAGCCCCTCGAGCAGCGGGCCGAGTGCGAGCATCTCGCCCACGCTCACGGCCTGCAGCCAGATGCGCGGTACGCCGGGAGTTTTGGGCGGTAGGGACGGAGTCGCCCCAAGCCGCTGCGTGAAATGCCGCCGGTAGCCGCCCCGCCGCCGCATGCGCCACAAGTAATAGGGTGCGGCGAACAGCAGCACAGGCGGAAACAGCAGCCGGTAGAGCCAGATCATGCGCCGCACTCAGGAGTGCCCGCCACGTACCGGAAAAGGCGTGGGCGTCTTTGTTCCATCATGCTGGCGGAAGGAAAGCTTGAGATTGAAGAGCGGAAGCAGACCCAGAAGCCCAGCCACGGTCAGCCCAAGCACGGCGTAGCCGGCGATGTCGTGCACCTTCTGTTCCATGCTGCTCTCGCCGTAGTTGTAGGCCCACGCGGTAAGAAACAATGCCCGCATGATGTTCATGCCGAAAGCAAACACCACCGCGAGCAACACGAGTGAGATCTTTTTCCAGAACCGGTCGAGAAACACCGCCGCCAGGAACGAACCTGCAAACAGGCACGCTGTAAACGAGCGGATGCCTGAGCACGCTTCGGCCACCCCGACCTGATTAGGCTGCCCCGGCAGCACTTCAGGCAGGACCAGCACGTTGCCCTGCCGGTCCACGACCAGACCCAGCGTATCAAAGGTAAAAAAGACTGCACGCGTTACCTGTCCCAGCAGGAACAGACTGAGCCGCTGCTGCACAACCGAAACCAGTGGCGCTGACACCAGCCAGACCAGCGCCGGAAAAACAAATAGCGCCACCAGCCGCACACGCGCATCCCGGGCCAACCGGCCGGCAGGTGCAGCCACGCCCTCCGGCTCGGGTGCGCTCACGAACAGCGTTGCGAGCAACAGAGCCGACGCACCCACCGATATCGCCAGCGTGTGCGCCGGCGCGGCACCGGCAGCCGCACGTGAAGCCGCGCCGACTAAAAATATTCCAGCGCCCATCACCAGCGCCGCATAGGCCGCGAAGGTCAGCGCCCCGCCCTGCCAGCCCGCCGCACGCGGACTGTCCGGCACGGCGCACTCATGCAGCCGCGCCATCACGCTGGGCCAGCGATCATGCACCACAAACACCACAAACAGCGGCACCAGCCAGCCGAACGAATAGTCCGACAAGGCCAGCCACCAGTGCGACTGCTCCCACGCCGTGAAACCCAGATAGCCCGCGCCGAGCAGCAACGCCGTGAGAAACGGCGCCGGCACGACGGCAGTCCACTTTTTCCACAAGTAAATCATGGGGGGATGCCACTGGGATTGCCGGATTAGCACGGGCTGCGCCAGCAATTTCGCCAACCGCTCAATCGCGTGTTGCCAGCCGCGCCGCAACCAGTTCGCGCACCGCCGGCTCCAGTTCCGCGCTTTCCGCCTGGAACCGCATCTCTATTTCCTCCCATGGCACGTCACACGCAGCCACCAGCAGGGGTGTCTGGCCGCGAGTTGATGGATCTTCACCGTCCACGCGGTTATGCGACAAACCTGCATCGCGCCGCCATGTAAGCGCGAATTCGTCTTCAACGAGAACGTAGCAGAGCTGAAACCCGCTGATGGCACCCGCCGTATCATACCAGACGACTAGTTCCATCCGGTCACCGTCGAACCACCGCCGCCGTCCGCCGGCAGGCTCCTGCCTGACATTATGAAACTCCTTGAGCACACGGGCACCTTCGGTCATGAGGGTCGGCGTTGTCAAATCGTGCCGCACCCTATGCGTCGCACCCTGAAAATGCCAATAATATGCCTTTTCTGCCGGCTTTGACAATGTCCGCCGTCTCTGTTCCGCTTCCCTCCCTTGAACATGGAGTCGCTGCACGCCCATTGGCGCATGGATTACATCGCCACACCGCGATTGGCGGCGGACCGCACGCGCCCGTTCACCGCGTTGCCCGCACTCGGCAACGACCGCGCCGCGCTTATCGTCCACCGAACGCCGTTGTGCTACCTCATGCTCAACCGTTTTCCCTACAATCCAGGCCACCTCCTCGCCATCCCGTTCCGTGAGGTCGTCGAGCTGGACGACCTCACCGCCACCGAAAGCGCCGACCTCATGTCCACAATGATGTTCGCCAAGCAACTCCTCGCCGCCGCGCTCCGACCCGATGGCTTCAACCTCGGCTTCAACCTCGGCTCCGCCGCCGGCGGCAGCATTACGCACCTGCACGCCCACATCGTCCCCCGCTGGAACGGCGACACCAATTTCATGCCCGTGCTCGGCTCAACCCGGGTACTTCCCCAAGCATTGGACGCGACGTGGGAAAAGCTCTCCGCCACGGCGGAAAAGCTGAAGAATCACCCGAGGCAATCACGAAAGAGCATAACCGCGAAAACCCGGGCAAAATCTTGAGCTTCAGGTACCATCCTCCAGCCCTTCACCCCTGCCGCGACAAAATCTTTCCGTCCTCTTTGCGTCATGGCGTTAGAACTCAGCCTTCCGTTCCTCTTCCTGCCTTGCCCTCCAAAACCCTCCATTTTCCCAGCCCACGCCACCTGCACTCACTCTATGCGGGTCGCGAAGAAAACCTTGTCCACGCCGAGCGTGTCCTTGGGGTGAAGCTCACCTCTCGCGACGACCAGCTCCACATCGATCCCGCCGACCCGACCGACGACACCCCGACTTCGGTCACATCGGCCAGCCCAAAATTTGCCGGCGCCGATCCACAATCCACTGCGGCCGTTGCAGCGGCGGCCGAGCTCTTCGGCTTGCTCGATGACGCCCGTGGGCAGGGCCTCGCCATCGGCACCGCCGATTTCCACCGTTTCACCGACGCCGTCGCCCGTGGCGGCGCCGAACAGTTGCGCGCCCTCTGTGGCTCGCCCCTCGTCATCACCACACCCCGCGGCACCATTGTCCCCAAAACTCTCGGCCAAAAAACCTACCTCCGCCTCATGCACGATCACCCGGTCGTTTTCGGCATCGGGCCCGCCGGGACCGGCAAGACCTACCTCGCGGTCGCTCAAGCCGTCGCCGCGCTCCAAGCCGGAGCCGTGCGCCGCATCATCCTCACCCGTCCGGCCGTCGAGGCGGGAGAGACGCTCGGCTTTCTCCCCGGCGACCTGCGTGAAAAAATTCTGCCCTACCTCCGTCCGCTCTACGACGCGCTGCACGACATGCTCGACGCCGCCGAGCTCGCCCGCCTCGCTGAAAGAAGCCTGATCGAGATCGCCCCCCTCGCGTATATGCGAGGCCGCACGCTCTCGCACGCGTTTGTCATACTCGACGAGGCGCAAAACACCACATCCGAACAGATGCTGATGTTTCTCACCCGCCTCGGCGAGGAGTCACGCATGGTCATCACCGGCGATGTCACGCAAATTGATCTCCCACGCGCCAAGATTTCTGGCCTGCTGGAAGCGCAGCGGGTGCTGGCGGGGGTGCCGGACGTCGCATCGCACCACTTTGACGTCGCCGACGTCGTCCGTCATCCCCTCGTGCAGCGCATCATCGCCGCCTATGACCGGCACCGCAACCCGATCACCAGAGAAAACGGGACGGAGGACCGAAAATGAAAGCCGAAGCCAGAACCGCCTCGCCAATCGCGCCTTCGGTCGGAAAGGGCATATCGTATTTCACAATTGCCGCACTGACGACGCCTTTCGTCAGCCTGCTGATCGGACTTATTCAGACAGCCGACAGAAACTCAAGATACCATCCCTCATCCTATCCGAACATGAGTTGGGGGCCGCAAATCGACACCTCAGATTTCATTCTCCCATTCGCGATTTTCGTTGGATGCCTGCTCACGGTGATTTTTTCCTGGATTGCCCATTGGCGAGCGGAGAGCGCTCAAAAAATTTCGCTCATCACCGGCATTCCAAGCGGAATCCTTCTCACCGCGGTGGTTTGCCCTATTCCTTTACTCCTTTTACTCCGCGTCCTCGACTCCTTCGCGTGAAGCACCATCCATGTCCCTCCGCCAGCAGCTCAAGCTCCTTCTCGCCCGCCTCAACGCATCCGACCGCGCAGGACGGGGCGGCACCGGATCGGGGGTGCGCGAGTTTCTCGATGGCAGCCGGCTCGTGGCGGTGCTCATCTTTGTCACGACGGTCGCGGCCATCGCACTGATCAGCTTCCTTGGGGTGAGCACGGCCGGACTGCCGGTGCTGCCAGGCCAGCTAGCGGGCGTACGCGTGGTCGCGAGCGCGCCCTTCAGCTACGAGAGCGCCGAGCAGACACGCCTTGCGCAAGAGCAGGCGCGCGAACGCGTGCCTCGCGTCTTCAGGCTGGAGAACGCGCCGCTGGAAAAATTCGAGGCCGCGCTCGCCGCGCTGCTGCCGGGACTCGATCAGTTTGAGCAGACCCATCCGCCGGGCACGGTGGCGCTGCTCGGCACGCGCGATGTCGCGCTGGGCATGCTGGCCGACGCTTTCAACGCCCGGGCGGACGTCCGCGCGACCGCCGGGGAGATCGCAGCCCTGCTCGCCGTCGGCGACGCCAAGGCCCGAGCCGGGCTCGCCCACACCGCGCTCGCCGCGCTCCGGCAAATCGCCGCCGACGGCGTGCAACCCAACGCCTCCGCCCGCCCGCCGTCGGACGGCGTCAACGCCTTCCTCCTCGCGCGGCCTGATGGCACGATGGCCGCACGTCCGGTGCAGTCGCTGGCCGATGCGCTGACGTTTCTGCGCGTGAGTCTCGCCAGCGCTGGCGTGCCGCCGGGGCAGTTACAGGAGGTGTTTGGGTTTTTCAGCCGCGGTGTGACCGCCAATGTGGTCTTCGATACCGCCGCCACGCAGTCGCGTATGCAGGCGGCGGTCGCCGCACTGCGACCGGTGACGGTGAGCGTGGAACGCGGCGACACGATCCTTGAGGCCGGCGACCGCGTGACCGCCGCACAGGTCGAGATGCTCGCCGCGCACCGCGACCACCTGCGGGCAAGCGGCGACGCGGAGATGCATGACACCCTGCAAATTTTCTACCGCGTGCTGCTCGTGCTGGCGATGGTGATGGCCGGGGCGATCTTCATCCGGCTGGAGGACCGCGCGACGCTGAACAGCAATGTCCGCCTCGCGCTGCTCGCTCTCGTGGTGGTGGGCAACCTCGTGCTGGTGCGCCTGAGCTACGCACTCACCAACCTGCCTTTTTTCGCCAACGACCCCGACTCGGCCTCGCTGCTGCCCTATCTCGCCCCCACGGCCATCGCCCCCATCGTCATTGCGGTGCTCATTGACGCGGGCTCGGCCAGCTTCATGGCGTTGCTGATCTCGATCTTCACCGGGGTCGTCTATGGCAACCGGCTCGACCTGCTCGTGCTCACGTTTCTCGGCTCGATGGTGGCGATCTACGGCTGCCGGCACACCAGCCGGCGCGGCGGCGTACTGCGGGCGTCGGCCTTCGGCGGGCTGACGGTGGCGGGCTTCGCCCTGTTGCTCGGCGTGGCCGACCAGCTTCAGCCGCTCACTGTCGTCAAGCACATGGGCACCGGCCTCGGCACCGGCCTGCTCACCGGTGTGATTGTCGTCGGCCTCCTGCCGGTGTTCGAAGGGCTGTTCAAACGAACGACCGACATCACCTTTCTCGAGCTGACTGATTATAACCACCCGCTGCTGCGCCTCATGCAGCTCGAAGCGCCCGGTACCTACCATCATTCGCTGATGGTCGCACAGCTCGCCGAACACGCCGCAGCTGCCATCGGCGCGAACCCGCTGCTGGCCCGGGTCTGTGCGCTCTACCACGACATCGGCAAAACCGGCCGGCCCGAATTCTTTGTGGAAAACCTGCGTGCCGGACTCAACCCGCACGACTCATTGCCGCCTGCCCGCTCCGCGGAAATCATCCTCGCGCACGTCGAGGACGGCGTAAGGCTCGCCCACCAGCACAAGCTCCCCCGCGCCATCGTGGATGTGATCCGCCAGCACCACGGCACGACGCTTGTGAGGTATTTTTACCAACGCGCCGTTGCGCTGTCGCGGGTCCCGTTTCCACCAACGGAACAGGTGGCGGGCAAAGACAACAAGGAGAACGCAATCGGACAGACAGAAGCGGGAGCCATGGCTGCTATCTCCGGTCCTTCCGCCTCTACGCAGCGTCCTGCACCTGGGGCGGTCGACACCACCGTATTCCGTTATCCCGGCCCCCGGCCGCGCACGAAAGAAAGCGCCATCATCCACCTGGCTGACGGCGTCGAGGCCGCGGCACGCTCACTGCGCGAAGTCACGCCCGACCGCCTCGCCGAACTCATTGCGCGTATTGTCCGTGATCGTGTGGACGAGCACCAGCTCGACGAAGCTCCGTTGACGTTTGCAGAACTCGGCCAAATCAAGGAAAGTTTTGCCCGCACCTTGCACAACATGACCCATACGCGAGTCGAATACCCTGCGGCGGATCTCGTGCAGGACACGGAAAAAGCCCCTGCCGCGACCTGACTGGCCTCCAGTTTTGTTATCATGCTCCCACTCGTGCCCGGTTCCATGGATGAACCAAGCCTGATATGCGAACGAGAATGATTTCCCCGATGCCCGCCCGCGCCATCTCGATCGCCAACCGCCACCCCCGCCTGCGTCTCAACCGCCGCACCCTGATTCGCGCAATCCATACACTCGACGAACGGTTCGCCCCGTCTGCCGTCCGCCATTCCGCCCGCACCTGCCCGGCGGGTGATCTGACCATCGTGTTTCTCACCGATCCCATCCTCGCTAGGCTTCATGCCGATTTTCTTGCCGATCCCGCCCCGACCGATGTGATCACATTCGGAGGTGACCGAGCCCATGGAATCGCGGGAGAAATTTGTGTCTCCGTGGATGCCGCGTTGCGACACACAGCCAGAGCCAGATCTGCTGGCCGGGCCGCCTCCGCCAGCAAGAAAAAACCGGGCCCTTTCCAAGAGTCCCTGCTCCGGGGTACCACCGCCGCCTTCTCATCCGAACTGACGCTCTACCTGGTGCACGGCTGGCTCCACCTCGCCGGCTACGATGACTTGGTTCCAACCAACAAGCGGGCCATGCGCCGCGCCGAGGCACGCGCACTCCGGCTGCTCCGCGCCGCCAAATCTCTACCCTCCTTCACTTTACGGCGTATGTAATGGCCGAGCGTCCCCTTACTTTCCAAGGCTCTTACGTAGATCTTCGAGCTGACCGGCGCTGCCGAGGAGGACGTTACGGCTGGCGATAAACTTGGCGTATTCGGCGATGAAAATTTTACCAGGCGGGCGAAAATCGAAATCGCCCGGCTTGTCACGGAAGAATTCGCGGTGCACGCGTGTCCACACGAGACGGCCATCGGTATCAATGTTCACCTTGGTCACGCCGCGCGTGGCGGCAGGTAGGTATTCGTTCACGTCCACTCCCATTGAACCGGCGATCTTGCCGCCGGCGGCATTGATGCGCGCGACCTCGTCCTGGGGAACGCTGGAGCTCCCGTGCATGACCAAGGGGAAGCCCGGGAGGCGGGCCTTGATCTTGTCGAGCACGTCAAAGTGGAGGGACTGTTTGCCCTTGAACTTGAAGGCCCCATGGCTGGTGCCAATGGCGCAGGCCAGCGAGTCGCAGCCCGTCTTTTTGACGAAGTCCTCGGCCTCAGCGGGATCGGTCAGACAGGCGTTACCTTCTTCGACCTTGATGTCTTCCTCGACTCCGCCAAGCATGCCGAGCTCGGCCTCGACGGAAATGCCTTTCTTGTGCGCAGCGTCCACCACACGCTTGGTGATGGCGACATTTTGGTCAAACGGGTCATGTGAGGCGTCAATCATGACCGAGCTGAAGAAGCCCGAATCAATGCACTCGTAGCAAGTCTGCTCGTCACCGTGGTCGAGGTGAACCGCGAATATGGCCTCGGGAAAAATCACGCCCGCGGCACGGATGATAGCCTCGAGCATGCGCTTGTCGGTGTAAGCGCGCGCACCCTTGGAAATCTGGATGATGAAAGGGGCCTTGGAGTCGATAGCGCCACGGAAGAGGCCCATCGCCTGCTCGGCGTTGTTAATGTTGTAGGCGCCGACGGCGTATTTTCCGTAGGCGTGTTTGAAAAGCTGTGCGGTGGTGACGATCATGGTGGAGAGTAACTAAGCAGGTTGCGTTCCGCTCTCGCGTGCGGCAAGGGGATTTTCACCGCCAAGCCACACGCCCAAAAACACTGGATCAAAAAAATTAGGCCTGCGCCGATTTGAAGGCGCGAACCCTCTCCACTGCCTCGCGAAGCCTCACCTGCTTGTGCAGCGAACGGTAACAACGAACAGCGCAAACTTCATGCCCAAGATTCAATAGGCGCAAAACATCGGCTTCCGTCTCCAAGCCTTTGTGGGGATAGATGCCGCGTGCGCGTAGCGACGCCACTTTTTGTGCGGCATCCAAGTAGCCAACAGCAACGACCGCCGAAGCAATAAGAACCACCAACAGCAATGTTTTCGATTGGCTGGCAATCAAGAAAACGAAACCAATAAGGGCAATGTTCAGCGCAATGTTCTGAAAAGTTTTCATTTTTAGGTTTTCCTGTGCTGCCACCACGCAATTTAGCTCGCCAGCGAAAGCTTACCCGTGCTGTCGCCGTGGCGCTCGATGTGAACTCCGTGCAGTTCGGCGAGGCCGATGAAGAAGTTCGACATGGGCGTAGACTGGTCGAGCACGTTGAAACGGCCGGTTTTGACCTGACCGCCGGCGCGGCCGGCCATGACCGTGGGGAGATCGGCATGGTCATGTTTGTCGCCATCGCGGATACAGGAGCCATAAACGAGCAGGGTGTTGTCCAGCAGGGTCCGGTCGCCCTCCTTGACGCCCTTCATCTTGCCCAGCAGGTAGGCGAACTGTTCGGTATAAAACTGATCAATCTTTTGGAGCTTGGCGAGCTGCTCGGGCCGGCGTTGGTGGTGCGAGATGGGATGATGGCCGTCGCCGCCGATTCCAAGCCAGGGGAAGGTGCGCGGGCTGGACTCGCTGGCGAGCATGAGGGTAATAATGGGGGTGCTGTTGGTCTGGAACGCGAGCACGAGCAGGTCCATCATCAGGCGGATGTGCTCTGGGTAATCCTCCCCCCCCGCCTCGTTGTGCGGGATGCCGACAGGGGCCTTCATGCTGGGAATCGCGGCGCTCATGCTCTCGAAGGAAACGATGCGGCGCTCGATCTCGCGGACCGAGGTGAAATACTCGTCGAGCTTCTGCTGGTCTGAACGGCCGAGGCGACCCTGAAGCTGCTTGGCATCGGCGCGGACGAAATCGAGGATGCTGGCACGTTCGGCGGCGCGGCGCTCCTTGGACATGCCGTCATCGGCGGCACCGCTGCCAAACATGCGCTCAAAGACGAGTCGCGGGTTGCGCTCGGCAGGGTTGGGCTGCGTGGGGGAACGCCAGGAGAGGTTGTACTGGTAGGCGCAGCTGTACATCGTGTCGCAGACGCCCGCGAGCTGCGGGGCGTCGCAGCTGAGCTCCAGCGAGGGCAGCCGGAACTTTGCACCCTGGGCGATGAGGCCGTTGGCAATGACCTGGTCAATCGAGGTTCCGGCCCGGATGTCGCGACCGCCCGTCTTGAACGCCTGGCAGCCTGTCAAATAGGTCGCGCCGGCGCGGGCGTGATCACCGCCACCATCGCCGTTGGCGTCGGCCTTGTGGTGGTCGAGGCCGCTGATGATCTGGAAATCCTGCTTGAAAGGCTCCAAAGAGGAGAGCGAGCGATTGAGCGTGTAGTTCGCACCCTCGCCCTCGGTGGGCCACCAGTTGGTATTGTCCACGCCGTTGGGGATGTAAACGAAGGCGCTGCGCATCGGGAACGGCCCTGGGGCGGCACCTGTGGCCGCCGCGGCGCTCTCGGCGGCGCGGAGCGCCCTCGCTGGCACCAGGCTCTCCATGAACGGCAACGCGACCAGCGCGCCCATGCCGCGCAGGAA
>JBAXLL010000045.1:0-10207 GCA_037134835.1 Verrucomicrobiota bacterium | reverse complement strand
GGCCATGTCTGGACGAGTGATGGCGCCGGCAGCTACGAGATCGAGGAGGCCGCCGACCAGCGCCGCGGCACCAAAATCGTCATCACGCTCAAGGACGACTGCACCGAGTTCTCCGACGACTCGCGGATCAAGGAAATCCTCGAGCGCTACAGCGCGTTCGTGTCGTTCCCGATCAACCTCAACGGCAAGCGTGTCAACACCGTGCAGGCCCTCTGGCTCCGCTCGAAGAACGAGATCAAGGACGAGGAATACACCGAGTTCTACAAATTCCAGAGCCACGCCCACGACGAGCCGCGCCTGCGCCTGCATTTCTCCGCCGACGCTCCGCTGGCCATCAACGCGCTGCTCTTCGTGCCGAAGGACAACACCGAAAAACTCGGCTTCTCCCGGCTGGAGGCGAGCGTGTCGCTCTACTGCCGCAAGGTGCTCATTGACGCGGCGCCGAAAGACCTGCTCCCCGAGTGGCTGCGTTTCCTCAAGGGCGTCGTGGACAGCGAAGACCTCCCGCTGAACATCTCGCGCGAGACGATGCAAGACAAGGCGCTCATCGAAAAACTGAGCAAGGTCATCACGAAGCGCTTTCTCAAGTTCCTCGACGAGGAGGCCAAGAACCGGCCTGACGCCTACGGCGAGTTTTACGCCGAGTTCGGCATTTTCCTGAAGGAAGGCGCCGCGATGGATTTCACGCACAAGGAGCAGTTGACAAAGCTGCTCCGCTTCGAGTCGTCGCTCACCGAGAAGGGCAAGACCACGAGCCTCGCCGATTACGTCACACGCATGGGCGGCGAGCAGAAGGAAATCTATTATCTGGTCGGCCCGAACCGCGCCGCCATCGAGAGCGGCCCCTATCTTGAGGGGTTCAAGGCCCGCAACCTCGAGGTGCTTTTCTGCTACGAGTCGGTGGACGAGTATGTGATGAACAACGTCCGCGAATTTGACGGCAAGAAGCTCACGGCGGCCGACCACGCGGACGTGAAGCTCTCCGACCTGCCCAAGCCCGAAGGCGCGCTCAGCGAGGACGACACCAAAAAGCTCATCGCCTTTCTCAAGGAGACCCTGGGCGAACGCGTCGCCGAGGTGAAGGCCAGCGACCGCCTCGTGGACTCGCCCGCGCTGGCGCTCAACGCCGACAAGTTCATGTCGCCGCACATGCGGCGCATGATGAAAGCCATGAACAAGGATGGCGGCGACTCGCCGCTCCGCGTCAACCTCGAGATCAACCCGCGCTCCGCCGTGATGAAACGCCTGTTCGAAACGCACACGACCGCGCCCGACCGCGCCAAGCTCGTGGCCGGGCAAATTCTCGACAACGCCCTCATCAGCGCCGGCCTGCTCGACGACGCCAATGCGATGGTGGCACGGCTCTACAAATTGCTCGAAAGTGTCTGACGCCACGACACGGGCCGGCAAAAAAGTTCATATATAGCTTGTTGTTATGTCATTGTGACACGATATGGCTGTCGGGCCATACTTTTTTATTGCGGTATGGCTGACGGCCCATACCGTCGCCGTGTTATGAAAATGACCATGCATATAGACGAGGATGTCCTCGCCCGCGTGATGAAGATCACCGGGGCGAAGACCAAGACGCAGGCCGTCAAGCACGCGCTGGCCGACATGGCGCGTCGCCACAAAATGAAGGAGCTGTTCAGCCAGGGCCTTGGCATGACACCGGACGAGCTCAAGGCGGAGTTTGCCCCCACGGCGGCGGACTTGCTGGACAACCACGGCCTCATGGTCGCTGAAAAACAGACTCCCTATGGTACAGCTCGTCCTGCCAGACAGTAACTTCTACATCAACCGCGCGCGCGCCGGCCTCGACCCGTTTGCCGAGCTGGCGGCGCGCGCGGACGGGTGGGACTTTGCCACCTGCGGCATGGTGGTGGTCGAGGTCTGCCGTGGCCGCCGCGATCCGGCGTTGCGCCGGCGTTTTCGGGAGAACTTTGCCATCATGCCCTACATCGCAACCGGCAGCCCGGTCTGGGCGCGTGCCGAGCTGCTCGCGTGGTCGCTTGACCGGCAAGGCATCGTGCTGCCCGCGCCCGACCTGCTTATTGCCGCGTGTGCGCTCCACGCCAACGCCACGGTGCTCACCGCTGACGCGCATTTCCAAGCCATTCCTGGCCTGCGCGTGCTCGAGCAGCTCAACTGAGCGACTCACGGGGCGCACGGCTCTGCAAGCTGCCGGGGCCGGCATGGTCCTGCGCACCCGCCAGCGGGCTCATCCGGGCGTGTCCCTGACCGTCGGGCGTCAACCGTTCATGTATTTCCAATTGCGCGGCTTGCCTTCGGTCAGCCATGCGAGCGTGGTGGCGAGGCGCTTTTGCCGCGTCTCGGCGCGTTTGGCTTCCGTGATCCACTCAATGTATTCACGCCGATGGCTGGGGCTGAAGCTGGCAAATGTTGCCGCCGCCAGCTTGCTTTTTTTCAGGGTGGCCCTGAGGTCGGCCAGCACAGGCGGGACGGCCTTTGGTTTCACGGGTACGCGTGAGGGCGTGCCAGACTCGATCAGCTCGGCCGCCCGGCGGATGTAGCGACGCATGGTGGCGTCATTCGGCAGATCGGCGAGACAGGTGATCCGGCCCATCAGGCCCATCGCCTCCTCGGTTTTGCCGAGTTCCTGGGTG
The DNA here is from genome assembly GCA_037134835.1 of Verrucomicrobiota bacterium. Lineage (GTDB taxonomy): Bacteria > Verrucomicrobiota > Verrucomicrobiia > Opitutales > Opitutaceae > CAIYUN01. The sequence continues at coordinate 7,580 of JBAXLL010000045.1, read as the reverse complement.
AGGAGCCGGGTCATCCCTTGGTGCCAGAAGCCGAAGGTGCAGTGCGACTTGAAGGCCCCCATCCCACATAGAATCTTTCCCCGATAAACGAAGCTCAGCTGCCCCCATTTTACCGCTTCTTCGGCTTCCGGGCAGGCCTCCTGCACGAGCCGGCGCAAATGCCTCAAAATCGGCCGGGCAAACTCCGCCGCCTGCGCGATGCACGTCTCGCTGGGTGAGACGGAATTCATGAGCCGACGCTAGGATGAAAATTTCCGGGCCGGCCAGCCGATTTTTAAAAGTGAAACCATGTGCGGCCGGCCTGCCTCATCCGTCACCCGATTAAACCCGCCAGCCATGTGTCCGCTACGGGCGCGATTTTTCCGGTGAGGGAATACACCCACAGCGCCGTCACCGCGCCCGCGAACACGTCCAGCGTGTAATGCGCGCGCAGCGCCAGCACGGCCACGATCTCGAACACCACGAGGGCCGCGCCTAACGCGAGCCCAAGGGGGCCGTAAGCGGTCGCCAGCGTTGCTGCGCCGAACACCGCGATGGCCGTATGGCCCGAGAAAAACAAGTCGTTGTTCACCCCGTAAGTCACGAGCAGCGAGGGAAATCCGGGGCTGCGCCAGATCATGCCCGGCGGCGGCGGCAGCGGGCATAGTGCCTGACAGAACTGGCGCAGCCCAAACAGCATTATCAGCCCGAGGAACGGCCGGAATGTGGGACCCAGCACGGCTGATGTGATCAACCCCAACCCGAGCAGGTCAATAACCAGCGAACTCACGAGCAGCAGCGCGTCAGCCCGGCGTGGATCGGCTTGCAGCCGCCGATGCCAGCCGGCCGTGAGCTGGTGGATGCCATCGGCGATCACCCCGCCGCCGGCCGGCGTCACGGGTGCACGCCGCGCGATGAGCTGCTGCGTCCAATGCCACAGTCCCAGCCCGACCACGATCACCCCGACGCGTGCGGCCCAGAGCCACGGGGAAACGGCGGCGAGCAAGGGGAGGGCGTACGCGGTGGCGGAAAGCATCTTTTGAATATCATCCGACTTCGGTTTCGATCGCGGCGGGTAAACCGAGCATTGCGCGCAACTGCCTCTCGATTTCGGTCAGCAGCGGGTCGTCTCCGCCGCGCGCCGCGCGCTCCGGCGACACCTCGATGGCTTCGCCCATGGTGATGGTCGCCACGATCTCGCCATGTACCCGCACCTTGTCGGTGAGGTCTTCCTCCAGACGTTCGACGGTTTCCAGCAGGCGGTGGGGCGGCACGTCGCCCGTGAGGTAATCGGGCGGATAGTGGAAAAGCTGCTGTGCCAGGTAGGCGTCGGCGAGATGCTGCCAGCGGCGAACGCGTTCAGGCTCGGGGAGGTCGCCCTTCACGAGGTCGGGCAGGATGGCGGTGCGGAGGCGCTTGACGCGCGCATTCACACTGCCGTCGTGCTTGCCGCCCGCCCACTCATCCTCGCGCGGACCCAGTACGGCGTTGATGAGCTTTTCTACGCGGGGACCAATGTCCCCCGTCTGCGGGTGGCCGAAATATTCCAGCTCCTTCAATGTGAGCAGCGCCTCGCCGACCTGCCCGATGCGGGTGCGCGCGGGCACTCCGCGGCGCGGCGGCCACGTCAGCCGCGTTTCGATCTCGTCGAGCACCTTCGCCGCCGCCGCCTCGGCATCCCCTTGAAATACGTAGCGGATGGCGACGGGATGGGCGACAACCCTGCCGGGCGTTGTGAGTTTCGCGCGCTTTTTTGCCGCGGTGCGGGCGATGAGCGTCACCCCCTCCATGAGCGTGCCGAGGCGGTCGTTGGTGCGCGAGATATGGCCCTCGGGAAAAATCACCAGCGGGCGCTCCGCCTTTTCCAAGATGTCCACCGCTGTGTTGATCGCCCCCCGGTCGGTGCCCTCGCGGTAGATGCTGAACGCGCCCGCGCGCGGCAGCAAAAACGCGTTCACGCGGTTCTGTTTGAACACGTGCCAGCTCGCGATGATATGCAGCGGCGTCCCCGCCGCCTTCGACAGCGCGCTGAGCACCAGCGGGTCCTCGTCGCGGCAGTGGTTCGGCGCGAGGACCACGCCGTGTCTGGCCGCGAGCGACGCCTGCAACCGCTCCGCGTGGACACAGGTGACGCGGGTTACGCCGTAGCTCTTCCGCAGGATGAACGGCACAATCGGCGCGAGCACCGTCGGCCAAAACCGGCCCCGATGCGGCAGGACGGGGACATAGGGTTCATCAAGGACGACGCGTTGCATGGGGAGGGTGGGGCGCGGGCCAGCGTGTGTCCCGGGTGCCGGGCGTCAAACGCGATTCGCCCAGGAAAATTCTCGCCACCCAAGGCTCCGCGGCCAAAATCTTCCTCGTGCACCCCCGCGTTCTTGCTGCCCTTACCCCCTGAGCTTTTTGCCGCTTTTTCTCCCATGCCTTCCCCTCGGTATCCTTCCCGCCCTCCGTCTGCCCTTTGGCAGCCCGACCGCCGCGACTTCCTCAAAGCCTCCGCCGCCTCGCTCTTCGGCCTCATGGCCGGCTGCAGTGGTGTTTCGTCTTCTGCCGCCCCCCGCGTCGGGCTGCGCTTTGGCCTGCTCACGGACTTCCACTACGCGGATGCGCCCCCGAGCGGCACGCGGTACTATCGCGAGTCGCTCGCCAAGGTCCGCGAGGCGGTCACCAAGCTGCGGGACGAGCGGGTCGAGTTTCTCGGCGTGCTCGGGGACCTCAAGGATATGGCCCCCGACGTCAACGGCCAGCGCGAGCCGGACACGAAGACCCTCGGCTACCTTACCGCGATCGAGGCCGAGATCCGGCGCTTCGGCGGGCCGACCTACCACGTCCTCGGCAACCACGACATGGACAATCTCTCTAAGGCGCAGGTGCTCGCCGGTATCACCAACACGGGTATCACGCCGAACCGTAGTTTCTACGCCTTCAGCCATGGCGGCGTGCGCTTCATCACGCTCGACGCCTGCCACCTTGAGGACGGCCGTGACTATGACCATGGCAACTTCGACTACCGCAACACCTGGGTGCCGCCCGTGCAACTCGTCTGGCTGCGCGCGGAGCTGGCCACCGCCCGCGAGCCGGTGATTGTGTTCGCGCACCAGCGGCTCGACGCCACCGGCGATCCCTTCGTCAAGAACAGTGCAGAAGTGCGCGCCGCGCTCGAAGCCTCGGGCAAGGTGCTCGCCGCATTCCACGGCCACGACCACCCCGGCGCGCACGCGCTCGTCAACGGCATCCACTACTATACGCTCAAGGCGGTCGTCGAGGGCAGCGGCGATGCGAACAACTCCTACGCCGTGGCCGAGGTGCATTCTGACCTGAACATCACCATCACCGGCTACCGCCGGGCCGTGAGCATGGAGCTGGCGGCCAAGGCGACGGGGTAGGCGGACGTTTCAAACCAAGGACCGTTCAGGCGCGGGCATCATCACGCTACTCCCCCATCACCGTCACCACGAGCTGGCGCGCATGGGGGCGCGGCGGTGTTCCCAGAGAAACAGGCCCTGCCAGGTCCCCAGCAGCAACGCGCCATCGGCGAACGGTACGCTCTCGCTAGTGCGGGTGAGCGCCATGTTGATGTGGGAGGGCATGTCGTCCGCGCCCTCGGCGGTGTGGGTGAAATGAGGGTAGTCCTCCGGCACGAGGCGGTCGAGCCACGCCTGCAGGTCGTGCCGGGCCGACGGGTCGGCATTCTCCATGAGGACGAGCGAGCAGCTCGTGTGCTGGCAGAACACTGTCGCCACCCCGTGCCGCAGCCCGCTGCGCGCGACCTCGCGCGCCACGGCGGCGGTGATCTCCTGCGTGCCCCGTCCGGCGGTGCGAAGCGTGAGCGTGGCTTGGTGGACAGGCATGCTGATAAGGAGGGTACGGGATGGCCGCAAAAAAGCACTGCTGGCGCAAAGAGAAAACTGCGGACTAGGATCGCACCGGGTGAAATGGTCCACATGACAATCACTTCCGGTTGCCCCGCGATTTTCCACCCGTTGACACGCTGCGTGCGGGGCTCTTAGTCTGACGGCTGCATGGACAAACCCGCCTACACGCTGGAATTTGAAAAGCCCCTGCGCGAGCTGGATGCGCAGCTCGACCAGTTGCGGCAGGAGGCGCTCGAATCCGGCGCGCCGCCTTCACCGGAGACCGCCGCCAAGCTCGCCTCGCTCGAACGCCGCAAGGAATCGGCCCAGCGTGAGATTTACGGCCATCTCACCGCATGGCAGCGCGTGCAGATCGCGCGTCATCCCAAGCGCCCCTATGCGCTCGATTACGTCAGCCTCATCTGCGAGGGCTTTCAGGAGCTGCACGGCGACCGGCAGTTTGGCGATGACCGTGCCCTCGTCGGAGGCACGGCGTTTTTCAACGGCGAAGCCGTCATGGTCGTCGCCCAGCACAAGGGCCGTGAAACCAAGGAAAAGATCGCGCGCAATTTCGGCATGCCGCAGCCCGAGGGCTATCGCAAGGCGCTCCGCCTCTTCCGGCTCGCCGAGAAATTTGGCCTGCCCGTGCTTACGTTCATTGACACCCCCGGCGCCTATCCCGGCATCGAGTCTGAGTCGCGGCATGTCTCCGAAGCCATCGCGGTCAACCTCCGCGAGATGGCCGGGCTGCGTGTGCCGACTATCTCGGTCATTGTCGGCGAGGGCGGCTCGGGCGGTGCGCTCGGCATCGGCGTGACCGACCGTGTGCTGATCTTTGAGAACAGCTACTACTCGGTCATTTCGCCCGAAGGCTGTGCGGCGATTCTGTGGAAAGACGCCGCGGCCGCGCCCAAGGCCGCCGAAGCGCTTAAGCTTACCGCCGGTGAGCTGGAGAAGCTCGGCGTGGTGGACGAAATCATCCCCGAGCCGCAAGGCGGCGCACACCACGACCCCGCACAGGCCGCCGCCACGCTGCGTTATGCGCTGCAAAAACACCTCAATGACCTCCGGGCGCTGCCAGCCAGTCAGCTCCTCGATTCCCGTTACGCGCGCTACCGCAAGATCGGTGTCTATGAGGAAGTGGCGGTGTAAGCGTCCCCGGGTGGGGTGGCTGTGATGCGAGAATTAGGCCCGGAAGCCGTGAGGCAGAAGCCGGTGGCCGGTCGGTTTGTGCTCCCTTGGTGCGGTCTTACCGGGACAGTTAAGCCCGCATTTTAGCATTTACGGATGGCTGGCGGTCGTCGGGGCGGCCGCTCCAAGGCGGCGGCAAGGGCTTTCTCCCATATCTCCACCTCGCCGGGCCAGCCATGGGCTTGGATTTGGGCGGCGGTTTCGGCGGGCGACGGTTCGGCGACGGGGTGTTTTTCGTCGCGGGGCAAATGCGGCAGCGTGGCGCGGGTCAGTGTCCAGCAGGCCCAAGCGCGGGCGCGGCGGGCGGTGGCCTGCGGGCCGGTGAGGCGGCCGGCGTAGTGTTGAAAATGTACCCGTGGGTTGCCGACGAGCGCCGTGGGTGTGGCATGGCGCAACAGCCACACGAGCGCGGCGTAGGGTGGCGGCCAGTCGCGCAGCACCGGCTCGTCACCACGCAGATCGGCCGCCCCGAGTGCGCGGTCGAGGCAGAGGATGGCGCGGGCGGCAAGGCCGCGTTGCCAGAGGGCATGGGCGTATTCGAGGCAGTCGTGATAAAACTCCTCACCGCGCACGTCCTCGCGATGGACGTGCAGCGTGCGCCAGTCCAGCCCGGCGCGAGGAGGCGGGAGGTGCGGGCAGGGCGGCACGGGAGAAGGGAGCAAGGGAAAGAAGCAGGAAGCAGGGTGTAAGGGTGCGGAGCAAGCACGCGAGTCTGCGCTTGGCGTGTGGCGGGGATTGCGCGACAACGTCGGCACTGTGCCACCGTCCGACGAACCGACCCCCGCTCCGCCCACCGCCGCCGTCGGCGCGACGGGCGAAAGCGTACTGGTGCACGAGGTCGGCGGCTGGCGGCGGCTCGCGCTCTGGCCGTTGGCGCTGCTCCTGCGGGCGTGGGGTGCGACCCTGCGTTTTGAACTGGCGGCAACATCGCGAGCCAATCTGGAGCGGCACGAGGGTGGACCGGTGGCGTTTGTCCTGTGGCATAACCGTTTGTTTTTGGCAGCGGAGATTTTCCGGCGTTTCCGGCGCCGGCCAGTGTGCGCGCTGGTGAGCACGAGTCGCGACGGCGCATGGCTTACGGCATTCTTCGAACTGATGGGACTGCGCGCGGTGCGCGGGTCGAGCAGCCGGGGCGGGCGCCAGGCGGCTCACGGGCTCGTCGCCGCCTTGCGGACGGGCCATGATGTAGGCATCACGCCCGACGGGCCGCGTGGTCCACGGTATGAACTGAAGCCGGGCACCGTCACGGTTGCGCGGCGGTCGCGGGCGGACGTGCTGCTGATCGGCGCACGGTTCGGGCCGGCCTGGCGGCTGAGGAGCTGGGACGGATTTTATGTGCCCCGGCCGTTTTCGACGGTGTGGATCGAATGCGAGCGGGTGATGGCGGTGGAACTGGCGGACGACACCGCTGCGGTCGCACTGGCGGCACGGTTGCAGGCGATCAGCCCGGACGCCGACGCCCGAACATCAGGGCCGGCAACTGTGGTCTAGCCGGGCGTGTGCCGGTCAAAACGTCGGGACGACCACGAGCTTGTCACCGGGTGCGACGACATAATCGGGACCCGAGGACCACGTCAGGTCGTTGACCAGAAATTTGAAGGCCACTGGATGCGTGCTTTGTGGGAGCGTGATGACCCACTCGTCATCGGCCACACACGTGAGCGGCAGGCCTTGATGCCAGCTCAGGCCGGCACCTTCGCCGCGCAGGTGCAGCGCATTGCCGAAGCCGATGTCAATGCGCGCGGTGATGACAGTGAGGCCGGGCTTGGCGGAGACCCTCTTTTTGGGGGCAGGTTTGGCAGGAGAAGACTTTGGCGCAGGCGCGGACGGCATTTTTTTGGCGGATGCGGTCCTGGGCGCGAGCGTGGCCGCGATTTTCTTCGACAGCGCAGAGGAGGCGGCTGGTTTGGGTGCAGATTTTTTCATGGTAAGCGTAGTTTACAAGTGGATGGACGAGAAGCGAACATCCCCTCCACTCTAGCAAGTCGGGGGCCAAATCACCAGCCCTCCTCGCGTGATATTTGGGCGAAGTTTGCATGGGTCTTTAAGAACCTGATGCTTTCCGCACATGAGGTGTGAGGCTAAACAGCTCGCCCAAAGTCATGTTCTCGTGCCACAGCGGGACAAGATTGATGCCATAGTTCCGGTCGAAGGACAGCACCAAGGCCTCCAGCTCAAACGCGTCGGGCACCGCCCATTTCGGTGGATGCACGGTGCGGTAGACGTCCATGACCCGGTCATCGGGCGAAAAGCACAGTTGGCGTGACCGGTTGAAACCGAAGGCATCAACGAAAATCCCGAGGAACGTGCGAATGTCGGCCTTGGAAGCTTGCGGGAAGCGCCGCCGCCAGTGAACCCCGGTGCAGGCTCGGTGCCAATAGCCGGCCATCCATTTGCGCTCAGTTAGCCAGCCGAAGAGCCCCAGGACCAGCACACCAAAGATGATGAGCAGAACGTGCTGCATGCCAGTTTAATGAACCCTTATTGATTACCTAAGTAATTGGTGGACCAGATCGGGATCAAACCGACGACCTCGTCGTTGCGAACGACGCGCTC
>JBAXLL010000044.1:0-10216 GCA_037134835.1 Verrucomicrobiota bacterium | reverse complement strand
CTTTCTATAGCGGCCCGCGCCCCGGCACGCCCGGCAGCAACGCCTATTTCCCGATGAGCAAGAAGGGGGGAGTCCTGCTCGGCAACGGTGGCGACAACGGCAACGGCTCGTCCGGCACCTTTTACGAGGGCGTGATGACGGCCGGCTACCCATCCGCGGCCACCACCGACGCCGTGCAGGCCAACATCGTCGCGGCGAAATACGACGTGCCGCCGGTGCAGCTATCGCGCGTCACAACCTTCACTCCGGGATCGGCCCAAAGAATCAACGTGACTTTCACCAACACAACCAACGAGCCTGCGGTGGGCGTGACCTTGAGCCTCACTCTCCCTGCGGCTTGGGCAACTGGGGTTAGCTTCACGTCGGAGGCAGGAAATCTAGGCGTATCTCGCCCTCAGGCAATCTTCAACCGCCCAATTCCGCCTGGCGCGAGCGCAAGCGCGAGCTTCCAGGTTTCCTCGCCAATCGCAACCGGCGCGGGCTTTCTCACCGTCAAGACTGGGTGGACAAGCGGCACAACACAGGAGGCGCGCTCCGAGACAGCGACCGAGCGGGTGCGAAACGTCCATCCCGTGAAGATCAACGAAGTCCTGCTCGGGTCCGGCATGGGCCAGTTCATCGAGCTCCATAACGCCGGCGCCGCAGAGGTGGATATTTCCAACTGGTCGCTCGTCAGCACCGCGAGCCAATGGGCCTCCATAAGGCTCGCCACCATCCCCGCCGGCACGAAGCTCGCGACGCACGGCTTCTATCTGCTCGGCCTCGCCAGCTCGGGTCTCGCCGCCCCCGCCGCTTCCGGCGACACCGTCATCAACGTCCGCAGCACGGCCGGCTTCGAGGCCGGCCAGGAGATTACCATTGACGGCGAGTCACGCAAGCTCGCCGCCGTCGGCACGCCGGCCGCCGCGATGACGACCGTGTTCATCCCCGTGTCCACCGGGCCGTGGCTCACGATTCCCGCTGGCTCGACCAACCTGCCGGTGACGAACGCCGCCGGCTTCGAGGTCGGCCAGAAAATCGGGTTGGACCTTGGCGGAAATCATGAGGTCGCCACCGTGACCGCAGTCGGCAAGGCCGCCACGCAGACCACGCTCGCCACGGCGGCCAGCGCGGGTGCGACCAGCATCCGGCTCGCCGCCGCCGCTAACCTCTCCGCCGGCGACACGCTCACGATAGACACCGGCGGTCGCAAAGAGCTCGCCATGGTCAGAAGCGTCAGCGCGCCGGCCTCCCCTGCGGGCGCGGCTCCGGACGGAGCGCCGCCCGCCGGCGCAGGGCGCGGCGGCCGGGGCGGGCGCGGCGGCGCCGGACAGAGTGCGGAAGTGGTGCTGGCTGCGCCGCTCAAGCTCGACCACGCCACCGGCATTGACGTCTCCTCCCCCGGCACGGGCATCAGCTTCACACCGGCCACCAAATTCGCGCACCCCAGTGGCGACGCCGTGCAGGCGCTCGGCGGCGGTCTTACCTTCGACCGCCCGCTCGCCAGCGCCCACGCCCACGGCGCGCCCGTGCTCAATTCGCAGGCCTCGGCCGCCGCCTACCAAGGCCCACCCGCGCCGAACCAGTGGTTCGGCAGCGTGCTGGCCACCGGCATCGGTTCGCTTGCGCTGCTCGATGCCAGCGGCAAGGCCGTGGTGGATGCGATCGTCTATGGCGAGCAGCAATCCAGCTCCAGCGCCAGAGGCATAATCACCAGCCCCGAGCTCGCCACCCTCGAAGGCGACCAAGGCAAGGGCGGCAACATCGTGGTTATGCCCGCCGGCGGCCGCGGCGGTCGCGGGCGGGGCGCTCCCGCCGCTGCGCCGGTAGCCGCTCCCACGCCCAACCGGAGCGCCGCCCGCATCACCGATGGGTTGGACACCGACAATCTCTCCGCCGACTTCCAGCTGCAAGCCGCCACCCCCGGCGCGCCCAACCAGCGCGGCCCGTGACGCCCCTTGAAATCAGTTGCTCGGTTGAAGCATAATACTTTGAAATCATAGCCCAAATCCGGGTAAGTTACAGCTCGCCCTGCCCTCCACGAAACCTCTCTGACACCGGAGTCTGTCTCGTGTCTCCGTTGCCTGCCCCGAAAAACCCAGTCTTCGCCCCCTAACATGAATAGCATCAAAGCCAGAAATCACCTTTTAATCATGCTCGCGATGGCGCTCACGCTGCCGGTCGCCACGATGTTCATCGCCCAAGCTGCCGGAGCGGGCCGCAATGCCCCGCCGTCCCGGCCTCAGGGGCCGTGCGACGTCTATGCCACCGGCGGCACGCCGTGCGTAGCCGCGCACAGCTCAACGCGCGCCCTCTACGCCGCCTACAACGGCCCTCTCTACCAGGTTCTTCGCCAGTCGGACGGCAAAACCTTGGACATCGGAGTCGTGAAACCCTCTGCGGCGGATGCGGGCGGTTACGCCGATGCAGCTGCACAGGACGCATTCTGCGCCAATACATACTGCTGGATCACCACCCTCTATGACCAGTCCGGCCACCGCAATCACTTGGTGCAGGCACCGCGCGGCGGCACCGGCACTCCCACGGTCATGGGCGGCTTCAACAGCCTGCCCATCGCCGACATGGCGCCGGTGACGATCATGGGGCACAAGGCCTACGGCGTTTTCATCGAAAACGGCATGGGCATGCGCCAGAACAACGCCCATGGCACCGCCGTGGACGACCAAGCGGAAGGGCAGTACTGGGTTGTTAACGGCCAGCACTATAATTCCGGCTGCTGCTTCGACTACGGCAACGGCGAGACTGACAGCCGCGACGACGGCGACGGCACCATGGAGACTACCTACTTCGGCAACGCCAAGACTTGGTATCACGGCCCGGGTGACGGCCCTTGGATCATGACCGACCAGGAAAACAACCTCGTCGGCTGCGTCACCGATTCCCCGCAAAATAAAAACTGCGACACCCTGCCGATTATCAAATGGCGTTTCGTGGCCGCCACCGCCGACGGCGAGCCGCATCATTGGCGGACGATGGGCGGCGACGCGCAGAGCGGCGAGATGGCCGTCATGTTCGACGGGCCGCGGGTCAAAAACAACAACAACAGCTACGATCCCATGCGCAAGCAGGGCGCCATCCTCCTCGGCAATGGCGGCGACAACAGCAACAGCGCGCAGGGTACCTTCTACGAGGGTGCGATGACCGCTGCCGGCACTTTTCCCTCGAAGGAGACCAACCAAAAGCTGCAGGCCAACATCGTCGCCGCACGCTACGACGAACCACGCCTCACCCTCGCGCCCGCCGCCGCCGTCGCCGCGCCCCCGGGACTGCAGACGTTTTCTCCCGGCTCCGCGCAGGACACCACGGTGACATTCAAGAACACCACCGGCGCGCCCGTGACGAACGTCAAGCTGGCCCTCTCCGGGCCCCGCGGCTGGTCCACGGCCGCAGCGACTCCGGCAACGATCGCCGGCCCGGTCGCGCCGGGCGCGAGCGTGACCGCGACCTTCAAGGTCACCTCAGGTTCGACGACCTTCAATGGCGACCTCGTGGCCGAGGCCGCGTGGAACGATCCCTCAGGCGGCCCGGCGCGCTCCGACAAGGCGGTGGAGAAAGTCCGCAACGTCAGCCCGGTCAAACTCAATGAATTTTCCGTCAGCGCGACGACTCCGTTCATCGAGCTCTACAACGCCGGCGACAACGCCGTGGACCTCTCCAATTGGACCCTCACCGAGCACGCGATAGCCCAGGCGATTTTCTCCTCGGTGAAAATCCCCGCCGGCACGAAACTCGCCGCCAAGGGCTTTTATCTGCTCGGCCAGTCTAACTCAGGTCTGGCCGTGCCGGCGCGCAAAGGCGACACCGTGCTCCACGTGCGGAGCGTCACTGGCATGAACGTCGGTGACACGGTGGAAATTGACACGGGCTCCGGGGTGGAAACGCGCAAGATCGCCGGCCTCGGCACCGCCGCCGGCACCTCCGCCACGCTCTGGCAGCCACTCCCGGATGGCCCGGTGATCACCATCGCCCCCGGCGCGACTACCGTGCCGGTTGCAAGCGTGAACGGCTTCACCGTGGGCGAGAAAATCGGCCTCGGCCATGGCGCGACCTACCCGGTCGTCGCGCGGGACATCGAGCAGTATGAGGTCGTCACCGTCACCGCCGTCGGTAAGCCCGGTACGCAGACCGCCCTCGGTGCGGCCGCGAAGGCGGGCGACTCCTCCATCCAAGCCAAGAACGCCGCCAACATCACCGCCGGAGACCGCATCAACCTCGACATTGACAGCGTCGGCCACGGGACCGAGACCGTCACGGTCAAGACCGTCACCCCTCTGGCTGGCGGTGGCGCGCCTCCGGCCGGCGGCCGTGGTGGCCGCGGCGGTGGCGGAGGCGCGACCCTCGAGCTGGCCGCTCCGCTCAAGTTCGACCATTCGTCCAACCTGCCCTTCAGCGTCCGCGGCACGGGACTTACGTTCCAGCCGGCGGCCGCGTTTGCCCACTCCAGCAACGAACCTGTACTGCCGCTCGGTACCGGCATTACGCTCGACAAGCCGCTGGAGCGAGACCACACGATTAATGCTGTAGTGCGCGACGCGTCGGTCACGGCCGAAGGCTATCAGGGCAATCCTGCGCCCAACCAATGGTTCGGTGGCCCCGCCCTCGGTGGTGCCGGCAACCTGGTGTTGCGCGATGCCGGCGGTCTGGTGGTGGACAGCCTCAACTATGGTCTAGGCGGCAACAACAACGGCATCATTGATCCGTGGGCCAATGAAGGTTATCAGGGCACATCCGCCGCGGGTGTGCATGGCTGCTACGTCGCCTCGCCCGCACCGGCCGGCGGGCGCGGTGGTCGGGGTGCGCCGCCCCCCGCCACGCCGGCACCCAGCCGCAGCGCGGGCCGCACAGCAGACGGGGCCGACACCGACAGCAATTGCACTGATTTCCAGTTGCAGGCTCCCACGCCCGGTGCGGCGAATCAGCGGGCCCAGTGAGCGCGTTTCTCGCGCTGCGATGACTCCTCCTCGCCTATCGTGGCCTTGGTGGCGCGGAACCGTGACGGGGCTCGGTGCGCTGGGGCTGCTGTTGAGCGCCTACCTCGGCTGGCATTACATCGCCGGCGGGACGGTGATCGGCTGCGGCGGCGGGAGCCCGTGCGACCAGGTGCTCGGCAGCCGGTGGTCGGCGATCGGTGGCGTGCTGCCAGTGAGCGGGCTGGCGATGGGAGTGTACCTGGCGGTGCTGGTTGCCAGCTTTTTTATTGGGCCAGGCACGGAGGCTCCGGTCCGGCTTCTGGCGTGGCGCGCACTGCTGGTGCTCGGCGGAGCGGCTGGCGGCAGCGCGGTGTGGTTCACCATCGTGCAGAAATGGTACATCGGGGCTTTTTGCCCGTATTGCATGACCACGCATGGCATCGGTCTCTTGCTGGCGACGGTGGTCTTTTGGCAGGCTCCCAGGCAGCTCGTGGCCGAGGCCACCACCGTTGCTCCCGCCCTGCCCAAGGATCCAGCAGGTGTGGCGGTGGCCGCACCGGCACTGGTGGGCGCTTCGATCCCCGCACGAAATCCGGTCTGGCCGTGGCCCGTTTTCGGCCTGGCCATGACCGTTGTCCTTGCGCTTTGCCAGACCATGATTGTCCCCCCGACGGTCTACCTTGGCGGTGAGTCGCAGGTGCGCCCAGTGACCGCCCTCGATCCCCGCGCCGTGCCGCTGGTCGGCTCCCCCACCGCTCCCTATCTCGTGAGCCTCCTATTTGACTACAACTGCCCCCATTGCCAGCGGTTGCATGGCATGCTGGAGGAGGTTGTCGGGCGCTACGGCGGCAAGGTGGCCTTTGCGCTGTGTCCGGCGCCGTTGAATCCCCGGTGCAACCCCTTCATCCCCCAGGAAGTGGACACCTTTAAGGATTCCTGTGAGCTGGCCAGAATCGCCATGGCGGTGTGGGTGGCCGATCGCGAGGCGTTTTCAGCCTTTGACACTTGGATGTACGCGCCCGAGCCCGGTCGCCTCTGGCACCCGCGCAGTCCCGATGCCGCGCTGGCGAAGGCGATCGAAATGGTCGGCCCGACGAAGTTTGCAGCTGCCCGAGGGAGCGCTTGGATTGACCGTCACCTGCAAACATCCGTGGGGATTTACGGCGCCGCTGGCGGCAACGCCGTCCCCAAGCTGGTGTTCGGCTCGCGCTGGGTTAGCCCCGAACCGGCGGACGGGGACGCCTTGGTTTCCATTCTGCAATCCAGCTTGGCACTGCCCAAACCCTGACAGATCGGGCGGGTTGTCTCAGGGGAAGGAGGCGGTTGCACCACTTCACGTCACACAGCGGAGCACATACACCGCGCCGTTTTCTGCGCCGATGGCGAGGAGGGTATCATCGGGCGACCAAGCGAGCTTGGTGGCGGCGGCGGGCATTTTCACCGTGGCCCGGAGCGGCTGGCGGCGATCCACACTCCAGATCATGACCGTGCCGTCACCCGCTGCGGTGGCGAGCAGACTGTGCGCATTTTGAAACGCGACGGCGCAGACCTTCGCATCGTGGGGAAACATGAATGGTTCGCGCCCTTCCGGTCCCGCCCCGGCACAATCCCAGATGCAGGCGTCGTGTCCGCCGCCGCTGGCGAGCCAGCGCGAGGTAGGGTCGAAGGACAGTTCCTTCACTTTGCCTTCATAACCGCTCATGTGCAGTTCGATGTTGTCCGCGGGAATCCAGAGGTGGACGCTTGGGTCTTGGTTGCCCGAAATGAGCCACTTGCTGTCGGGTGACCAGACGAGTGCATGGATGCCATTGGCATAGGGCAGCTCCTTTTGCAGAAGAAAGTCATCGGCGTCCCAGAGCTGCACGCCGCCGAAGTGCGCCGCGGCGACGCAGCCGCCTGCCGGCTGGGCGGCCAGGGCGATGATGGTCTTGGGAGCGGGTTTGAACGTGTGTGCGACCGAACCATCGGTGCGGAGCGCAGTAAGCTTTTTTCCGGTGGCAGCGAAGAGAACTGAAGAAGTCGTTGGCTGGAGGTCAGAGTTCAGGGATGCGGAATCGGAGGCTGGCTTCTGACTTCGGTCCTCTGGCCTCTGGGTCGGTCGCCACGCAAGGTGTTCGACCCAGGCGTTACCGAGTGCGGTGGTGGCGGTGTGCTGGCCGGCGACAGCATCCCAGAATTTTACCGCACCATCCTGGCCACCGGTCGCCAACATTTGAAAATTTGGGGCGAATGCGAGGCAGTTCGTACCGCCCTCATGGCCGGGGAGGGTGTGGCGTTTCGCACCGTCGCCGGCGGCGAAGAGCGAGACGGGGCCGGCGGCGGACGCGGCGGCAAGCTGCGTGCCATCAGGCGACCAGGCTAGGTCAATCGCGTAGTCGTCGAGTGTCGCAGCCCAGTGTTTGGTGAGGTTCATGAACTAGTTAAGGATGGGAGGAACCAGGAGCCAGGAGTCAGGATTCAGGAGAGGGAGCCTGTTTGAACCACAGGGACGCAGAGGCCAGGGAGGATGGATCACGGAAAAGTGTAAGGGCCGAAAAAGAGAAAGGCCTGAATGATTGAATGACTGATTGGCTGAATGACTGGATCAAGGAGGAGGAAGAAGGAGTCAGATGGAGGGAGCCAGGATATAGGCAACATAAGCCAGATGTCATGCCATCCAGGCGCCGCGGGGGTGTTCCCGCAGTGGCGCATGATTCCTTACGTCAGGCAGGCTTTGAAGCCTGCGGTCAGCGCGGCGCGGTCCAGATTCTTGCCGATGAAGACGAGGGTGTTGGTGCGCGGCTCGCCGGGTTTCCAGTCGCGGTCGAGCTTGGCGTCGAAGAGCATGTGGACGCCTTGGAAGACAAGACGCTTATCCGAGCCCATCATGCTGAGCACACCCTTCATGCGGTAGAGGTCATTGCCCTTGGTGCGGAGGAGCTCGCCGATCCAGGTATTGAGCTTCTTTCCGTCGAGCTCGCCAGGCGTGTTGATGCCAACGGATGTGACGTCGTCATCGTGGGTGTGGCTGTGTTGGAAGTCGCGCTGCCAGACTGGGCGGGAGTTGTCGCCGGCGACCTCAATGTGCAGCGGGTGTTCGCCACAGCCCTCGAAGACCAGAAAACGGCCCGGCGCGCTGAGCGTGAGCGGGTAATGGCCGCAGCCCTCCTTGAGCAGGAGGCGTTGCAGCTTGCCGTCGGCCAGGACGGGATCTCCGTCGCCGACGCGGTTTTCCCAGTCGGCGAAGGCGAGCACGGCGGCCGCGATGGTGGGATCGTAGGTGGCATCGGCCGTGCCGGCGGCGGAGGAGGGACCGGTGAGGGGCGCGATGACGACATCGAGCTCGTTTTCGGCGTGGCTGTGATGGTGGGCGTGGCCTTCACCCTCATGCGCATGATCATGCCCGTGGTCATGACCACAGTGGCCGATGGCGAGGGTGTGCTGGCCGGCGGGCAGCTCATAGACGCCGGCCCACTCGAAGGGGTAATCGGGCTCAAGAAACTTGGGGTCGAGCCCGGTGGCACGGGAGAGGTTGAAGCCGCCGACATTCAGCACGGCGGAGAGGGGTACGTCGCAGTTGCGGGTGCGGTGGACGGTGGCGGCGGAGTTGATGCGGCGGACGCGCTCTTCCAGGCGGTCGAGTTCGGCGGGCGGCACGAGGTCGGTCTTGTTGAGGATCAGCACATCGGCAAACCCGATTTGTTTTTTCGCCTCGGGCGAGTCGTCGAGGTGCAACCAGATGTGTTTCGCGTCCACCACGGTCACGATGCTGTCGAGGCGGTAGCGGGCC
This sequence comes from Verrucomicrobiota bacterium, assembly GCA_037134835.1. Lineage (GTDB taxonomy): Bacteria > Verrucomicrobiota > Verrucomicrobiia > Opitutales > Opitutaceae > CAIYUN01. The sequence goes on along the minus strand of JBAXLL010000044.1, from coordinate 1,537 downwards.
TTCATCTCGTCGTCGGTGAAGAACGTCTGTGCGACCGGGCCGGGGTCGGCGAGACCGGTGGTTTCGATGAGGATGCCGTCGAGGCGGTCCTTGCGTTTGAGCAGTCGGCCGAGGATGCGGATGAGGTCGCCCCGCACGGAACAGCAGATGCAGCCATTGTTCATCTCAAACAGCTCCTCGTCGCCTTGAATGACGAGCTGGTGGTCCACGCCGACCTCGCCGAACTCGTTTTCGATCACGGCGAGCTTGAGGCCATGCTGCTCGGTGAGGATGCGGTTGAGCAGGGTCGTTTTGCCCGCACCGAGGAAGCCGGTGAGGACAGTCACGGGAATGGGAGCGGCAACGGGGACGGCGGGCGAGGAGCTCATGCGAGGAGCCAATTTTGCGCGGGGTGGGCAGGTGTCAACTCGTAGGGATGGGCAGGAGGCGGAAAGGTCAGAACCAGCGCTTTTTCTTCAGGTAGATGACCATCAGTGCGGTCGAGGTGAGCGTAAGACAGCAGGCCCAGAGGTAGCCGTGAGGCGATTTCAGCTCGGGCATATGGTCGAAGTTCATGCCATACCAGCCTCCGACGAGCACGGCGGGCAGGGTGACGGCGGTGAGAGCGGTGAGGAACTTGATACCCTCGTTGGCCTCGAACGCGGCTTTATTGAGATAGATGTCAAAGGCCATCATCAGGCGCTCGTGGTAGCTGGCGGCGGTGGCGTCTAGACGGACGAGGTTGTCGCGCAGGTCGCGAAAGTAGGGGAGGAGCTTCGCGCGGATGAGTTTGGAGTCGCCGCGGGCGAGGCGCTCGATCACGTCGCGCTGTGGGCGGACAATGGCCCGCAGGCGGGAGAAGTCGTAGCGCACGGTAATGAGCTCGCCGACGAGCTGCTGCCGCGAGGCTTGGGCGAGGACGCATTCCTCGATTTCCTCCAGCTCGGCGTGAAGCTCGGCCATGACGGGTTGGTAATTGTCCACAAGGAGGTCGAGCAGGCTGTGGGCGAGGCGGTCGGGGCCGCGGACGGGTGCCTTTCCTATGCGCTCAATGGCGGTCGCGACGGACTTGAGCGGCTTGGCATGGAAGGTCACAATATAGTCCTTGCCGAGGAAAAGCTCGAGTTCGGTCGTGGCAAACTTATCGGCCCGCGTGAAATCCACCGCGTGCATCACCAAAAAAAGATAGTCCTCGTAGTCCTCAATTTTGGGCAGCGAGCTGGGAGCGACGCAGTCCTCAATGGCGAGTGGGTGAAACTGAAACACCCCTTCGAGGATGGCCTTGGTCTCCTCAGGTGTGGGTTGGTTCAGGTTGACCCAGATCACCAGGCCTTTGTCGGCGCGCACGAGCCGCAGCGCCTCGATTTCCAAATCGCGGCCGACGAGCTTGCCTTCGCTGAAGACGAAAGATTGGATCATGCGTTGGCAGGCTGGAGAAGCGTGCGGAAAATGGCCACAAAAAGGATGAATCCGGCGATGCCGTTTCATCTTCCCGGGCGGGTCGATTACGCGCCATGCTCAGCGAGCCAGCGTTCGGCCTCGATCGCAGACGCACAGC
>JBAXLL010000043.1:0-10220 GCA_037134835.1 Verrucomicrobiota bacterium | reverse complement strand
GGCACGGGCACAGTGGGCGGCAGCGGTGGCCGTTGCTTGAGACACCTGCGGTCAGGTTTCGCGCAGGGCGGCGGCGATGGGGATGCGGGCCGCGCGGATCGCGGGAAACAGCCCGCCCAGCACGCCGATCATCGCCGCCCAGAGTATCGCCTGCACCAGCAGCGTCGGCGACACCCGGAACGCGAACGCCACCTGACTGAAGGTCTGCCAGTTCATCGTCGAGGTCGTGTGCCCGTCGAACGCCAGCCACGCCCCCGCCGCGCCGAGCACCCCACCGGCCAGCGCGAGCGCGAGCGACTCGAGCAACACGGAGACGACCACCGGGCTGGAACCGAAGCCGAGCGCGCGCAGGGTCGCAATCTCGCGCGTGCGCGCGGCCACCGAGCTATACATCGTGTTGAGCGCCCCAAAGAGCGCGCCCACCGCCATCAGCGCCGCGATGGTGATGCCGATGCCTTTCACAAAGCCCACCAGCTGGGTGGACTGCTCGGCGTAAAAATCCGACTGACGCATAGACTTGATGCTGAGCTGCGGGTTGGTCGTGAGCGCGTCCGTGAAAGTTTGAAACGCGGCGCCCGAGATGAGTCTGGCATAGACGGCCTGGTAAGTGTCGCCGCGATGGTAGGCGGGCTGGAGCACGGCGGCATCCGTCCAGACCTCAGACTCAGCCACGCCGCCGGCGGCGGTGAACACGCCCACGACTGCCCACTCGGTCTGGCCGACGCGGATGGTTTTCCCCACGTCGAGCCCGGAAAACTGGCGCGCGGCGCCCATGCCAACGATGACCTCGTTCTTGCCCGGCTCGAAGCGGCGGCCCTCCAGCATCGTGATGTTGCCGCGCACGTCGAAGGCGGCGGGCGAGACGCCACGCAATGGGACGTTGGCGTCCGTGCCGGTGGAGCGTTTCGGGAGGTTGATGACGACAAACAGCTCGGCCGAGGCGAGCGGGAGATTGGCGGCGCTCCGTGCGAGCCCCGGGGCGTCGGCGATGAGGCGGGTGTCGTCGTGGGTAAGGCCGCTATTCATCTCGGCGTCGGAACCGCTGCGGAGCACGATGGCGACATCGGGCGAGCCGGAGACGGCGAGCACGCGCTGGAAGCCCTCGGCGATGGAGAGCACGCCGACGAGCACGGTCACGACCCCTGCGATGCCGACGGCGGCGGCAACCGCCGCGCCGCGCCGCTCGGGGAGCGTCTTGAGGTTGGCGAGCGTGATCGCAGAGATTTGGGAGAGCCAGTTGAGCATCGCGGTAAATAGCTTCAGGCCTGACGGCGGAGGGCCTCGCTGACGCCCAGCCGCATGGCCTGGAGGGCGGGCAGCGCGCCGGTGACGAGGCCGAGCGCAACCATGAGACCCGCGCCGAGCATGAGATGCGGAGTCGGGACATAGAAGACGGGCAGCAAGCTCGGCACCGGGCTGCCGCCGATGGTCATGAGCCACGCCGCGCCGAGGCCGCCGACCCCGCCGAGCACTGCCAACAGGCACGACTCAGCGAGCACCAGCCCGAGCACCAGGGTGTTGGTGAAACCGAGCGCCTTGAGCACCCCGATCTCCTCGGTGCGCTCACGCACTCCCTGGGTGATGGTGTTGCCGGAGACGAGCAGGATGGTGAAGAAGACCGCGCCGAGGATGCCGGTGATAATCGCCCCGATGTCGCCGACCTGCTGGGCGAAGCCCTGCATCATCGCCGCCTCGGGCTCCGTCTTGGTCTCGTAGGCGGAATTGGAGAACTCACGGTCCACGGCGGCGGAAATCGCGTCGGCGCGTGCGGCGTCGTTCACCCGGACGGCGAACCAACTGATGGTGCCCTTATTCTGGCCGCGGCCCTCGTCGAAATAGTCGTAACGAAAGTAAAACTGCGAGGTATCCACGCTTTTCTTGGCCGCCTCATAGGTGCCGACAATCTCGAACTCCCACGCGTCACGGCCGTCGGCGTGCCGCCAGATGGGCGCGGTGAGCGGGATGCGGTCGCCGACCTTCCAATTGAAGCGCTCCATCAGGGTGCGGCCGACGATGGCGCCGTTACGGGTCGTGCGCCACGCCTGCCGGTGGGCGTCGGACACCAGGAACTCGGGATACATTTTCAGGAACTCATCCGGATCGACAGGCATGGAGGCGAAAAAGTTTTTAGGATCCTGATAGATCCCGCCGAACCACGTTTGCGCCGTGACTCCGCTCACCCCGGGGATCGCCGCGATGCGCGCCTGGTAGCTGACGGGTATCATCTGGATGATGGAGACCTTGTGCCGCGTCATCAGGCGGTCGGCGTTGGCAATGGACACGTCGCCGGTGAGCGCGAGCTTGAGCGCGCCGAGCAGGCCGAACAGGAAGAACGCGATGCCGATGGACAGCAGCGTCAGCAGCGTGCGCAATTTCTTGCGCCGCAAGTTGCAGGCGACGAGGTAGAGAAACTTCATGCGGGTGCGGCCGCCGAAAGCTGGCCCTTGTCGAGGTGGACGGTGCGGCTGGCGCGAGACGAGGCGTGCGGGTCGTGCGTGACCATGATGATCGTCTTGCCTTGCTCGCGGTTGAGCGTCTGCAGCAGGCTGAGGATCTCGTCGCCGGACTTGCGGTCGAGGTCGCCGGTGGGTTCGTCGCAGAGCAGCAGCGTCGGGTCGGTGACGATGGCGCGGGCGATGCCGACGCGCTGCTGCTCGCCGCCCGAGAGCTGGCGTGGGTAGTGGCTCGTGCGGTGCGCGAGGCCCACGATGGCGAGAGCGGTGGCGACATGCTTGCGCCGGTCGGCCTTCGAGAGATGGGTGAGCAGGAGCGGCAGCTCGACGTTGCGCTCGGCGGTCATCACCGGGAGCAGGTTGTAGAACTGAAACACGAGGCCGACGTGCCGGGCGCGCCAGCCGGCCAGGCGGCGATCGGAGAGGGCGTCGATGCGCTCGCCGCCGATCTCGACCGTGCCCTTCGTCGGGCGGTCGAGGCCGCCGAGCAGGTTGAGCAAGGTGGACTTGCCCGAGCCCGAGGGGCCCATGAGGGCCAGAAACTCGCCGCGTTGCACGGTGAGGCTCAGGCCGGCCAGGACGCGAATCTCCTCGGAGCCGCGGCGATAGGTCTTGTCCACATCGGCGATGCGGATGAGCGGGGACTGGTCCGTGGTCATGGTTTTTTCATTTCGGCAATTAAGGTGCCGTCCGCGAGGTCGTCAGGACCCTCGATGACGATGATTTCGCCGCCGGTGAGGCCGGCGGCAAGCGTGATCTCGTCGCCGTTCCTAGCCGCGACGGTGACGGCGCGCGAGGTCACGCGGCCGTCGCGTGCGACCCACACGACGTCCCGGCCGTCGCGGTTGCGGACCGCGGTGCGCGGCACGACCACGGCACGCGCGGCCGGGGCCGGGCCGGGCGCGGCGGGGGCCTGGAACGCGACCTTCACGCCCATGTCGGGCAGGATGCGCCGGTCGAGCTGGTCGAAGCCGACGCGGACCTTGACCGTGGCCTTTTGCCGGTCGGCAGTGGGGATGATGGCGATGACGTGTGCGGGGATGCGCCACTCGGGATACGAGTCGAGCGTCGCGACGACGGGCTGGTTGGGCTCGACGCGGTTGATGTAGCTCTCACTCACATCAATTTCGATCTCCAGGGAGGACATGTCCACGAGCGTGCAGATGCCGGTGCGCGTGAAGCCCCCGGAAGACATGGGCGAGATCATTTCGCCGGGCTGGGCGTTTTTCGAGGTGACGACGCCGGCGAATGGCGCGCGGATGATGGTGTCATCGAGCTGCTGTTTCCAAATATCCACCTGTCGCTCGGCAACGGCGATGGCGGCGAGCGCCTGATCGTGCCGGCTGCGGAGGGCGCGGGAGTTGGACTCGGCGTGGTCGAGGTCGGAGGTACTGATGATGCTTTTGGCGGCGAGCTCGCGCTGGCGGCGCAGGTCGGCCTCGGCGAGCGCGAGATTGGTGTCGGTCTCGGCGAGCGCCTGCTTTGCCGCGTCGCACTGGGCCGCGGCGAGGGCGAGGCTGGCCTCGGTGTTGGAGGCGTCCACATGGGCGAGCACCTCGCCCAGTTCGACGCGCTTCCCCTCCTCGACGAGCACATCCAAGATCTTACCCGTGACCTTCGACGAGACGGTCGCCTCGCGCCGGGCGGTGACGTAGCCGGAAGCGTTGAGCAAAGTGGCCGGGCCGCTGGACGTGAGCTCGCGCGCCGGTGCGGTGCGCACGGCGACGGGCCGGGCTCGTTTGAACCACCACGCGGCACCGACCGCAAGCAGGACGACCGCCGCCAGCGTGGCGAGCACCCGCCCGGACAGCACCGGCCGGGGGGAAGCGGCGGTGCGGTCAATCCGCAGGTCGGCCAGGGAAGGACGTTCGTCGCTCATGGCTGTGGCGCGCGGGAGGGCGGCAGAAACTTTTTGGAAGGTTCGGATCGGGTCATGACGGCCCACGATGAAAAACTGCCGCCCGCAAAGCAAGTCTCCCGCAGACGAATATAGCCCCAAAGTGTAACCTGTGTCCCCGGATAACCTGTCACCTCTGTCCCCGGATCAATACCCCGTCTGCGCGGTGGGGCTGATGGGCATAGTATAATCATCCGGGCTAATGATATCCCATGAATTTCACCCGGCCTAGTTAAACCCCTAGTTCAGCCCCTTCGGGGCAACCGGCACCTAGTCCGACCAAATCAAACCTAATCAGACCATGATGACAGTGGATGGGGTGACTATGGCATTATATTTGCGTTAACACCAGTTGATCTATGGCCTTGGGTTTGGGCTTCTCATCGGGGTGCGACTCTCGTGCCTGCGGACATCCTATGACCGGCTTTCGCGGTGAGATCGAAATTCTGAATGTGAACAAGTTCCGTGCAAGTTCTGGGTAAACGCTGCTTGTCACCGTGCGGCGCAACGTGCTTCCTCTGCAGTTTAATCATATGGCCGACGACGTGATCAAATCCTCGCCCATGCCACGCCCGGCCACCGCGTCGGGCGGGCTGTTTGGGCGCGAGTTGCCGCACTCACTGGAGGCCGAGGAGTATCTGCTGTCGTGCTGCTTCATTGACGGGGCGGAGACGATGGGCCTGTGCCAGGTCGAGAAACTCACACCGGAGGCGTTCTTCGCCCCGAACAACCAGAAGATTTTTGCGCAGCTCTCGGACATGGACCGGCGCGGCCTGCCGCTCGACCTCGATGTGCTGGCCGAAGAGATGAAGGCGGCGGGCCGGCTCGAGGAGATCGGCGGCTATCCCTACCTGATGCAGGTGAGCTCGAAGATCCCGACGACGGCGCAGGCGAGCTATTTCATCGAGCGCGTGAGCAACCTGCACCTGCTGCGGCGGATGATCCAGACGGCGGGCGGCATCGTGGAGCGGGCCTTCCAGCCGGGGGAAAACGTGGACCAGTTTTTCGACGAGGCGGAGGCGGACTTTTTCAAGGTCACGCAGGGCCGCGTGTCCGACTCAGCCAAGGCGATGCGCGAACCGATCAAGGAGGCCTTTGTCGTCATTGAAAAAATGCTGCATCACCGCGGCGAACTGACGGGGGTCACGTCGGGGTTCAAGGACCTCGACACTCTCACGTTTGGGTTTCAGAAGGCGGAAATGATCGTGCTGGCGGCACGGCCCTCGATGGGCAAAACCTCCCTGGCGTTGAACATTGCCGAGGCGGCGGCGATGCCGAAGAAGGGCGAGGCGGCGGCGACGCTGGTGTTTTCATTGGAAATGAGCGCCGCCCAGCTTGCCCTCCGCATGCTGTGCTCGCGGGCGCGGGTCAACATGAAGCTGCTGCGCGAGGGCTTCATCAAGCAGAACGGCGAGGAGATGCGCAACCTGCTGGGCGCGGCGGACGAATTTTCCAAGGCGCCGATCTTCATTGATGACTCGAGCGCGCTCTCGATCATGCAGCTCCGCGCCAAGGCCCGCCGGATCCATGCGCGGGGCAAGCTCGGCCTTATCATCGTGGACTATCTCCAGCTGCTCAGCCCGACCGACGCCCGCTTGCCGCGCGAGCAGCAGGTCGCCGAGGCGTCGCGCGGGCTGAAGGCGCTGGCCAAGGAGCTCAACGTCCCCGTCATCGTCCTCAGCCAGCTGAACCGCGCCTCGGAGAAGGAAAACCGCACGCCCCGCCTCGCCGACCTGCGCGAGTCCGGCTCCATCGAGCAGGACGCCGACGTGGTGCTGATGCTGGCCCGTCCCAAGGATGCGGACGAGAAATTTCAGGTGGCTGCCGACTCGGTGGAGTTAGTGGTTGCCAAGCAGCGCAACGGGCCGGTAGGTGAATTGAAGCTCACTTTCCTCCGAGACATCACCCGCTTTGAAAACTTCACTCCGTAACCTCGCGTCCCGCGCCCTCCGGCCCGCTCTGGCCCTGCTGTTTGCCGCCGCCACCGCCGCCGGGCCATCCTTGCGGGCGCAGCCGGCGGCCACCCCGGCCGCACCGCTGAAAATCGGCCGGATCACGGTGCGTTTTGCGACCGAGACCAATCTGGTGAGCGAGCAAGTCGTTCTGGCCAATATGCGGGAACGCGAGGGGGTGGACTTTGACCCCACCAGCCTGGATCGTGATGTGCGCTCGCTTTATGCCACCGGGCAGTTTGCGCAGGTGGACATCCAGCCGACCGAGCGGGCCGACCATTTGGCGGTGGATGTGCTCGTGCTCGTCACCCCCAAGCTGCGCGTGCTGGCCGTAAAATACGAGGGCAACAGCAAGCTGAAGCCCACCGGGTTCATGAGCGGCGGCTTCGCCCGGGATCTCAAGACGAAGGCCGGCAACGCGTTGGACGAGCAGCAGGTTCATGCGGATGCGGAGACCATCCGTGACTATTATCAGAAGGCCGGCTACAATCAGGCCAAGGTGGACTACCGGATTGACCGTTCGTCGGCCTCGTCTGGGAACGCGACCGTGACCTTTGCCATCAGCGAGGGCGTGAAGGAGGTCATCGCGACCCTCGCCTTCACGGGCAACGATCATGTGAAGGCGGCCGCCCTGAAAGGGGTGATGGAGACCAAGACTCGCGGCTGGTTTTCCTGGCTCACTGGATCCGGCTACCTGCAGGACGATCAGCTGACGGACGATCTAGACAAAATCGCGGAGTATTACCGCGAGCTGGGCTACCTCGATGTGAAGGTGCCCTCGCGCGAGCAAATCACCTACACCCGGCCGACGGCCGGCCGGGTGAGCCTCAGCATCCCGATCGTGGAGGGCACGCAGTTTCATGTCGGCACCATTGCGATCAGCGGCAACACCATCATCCCGACGGCGGAACTGATGCGGCTGCTCCAGCAAAAGACCGGGGCGGTCTTTGCACCGTCGAAAATGAAGGCGGACGCCACGGCCCTGCAGGATGCCTTTGGTGCCCGTGGCTACTTGGAGACCAGGGCGGACCTGACGCAGCCGCATCCAGGCAGCGGCTCGGCGATTGATATCGAATATGTGATCCGGGAGGGCGAGCTGGTGCATGTCGAGTCGGTGCTCGTCGAGGGCAACGTCAAAACCAAAAGCCTCGTCATCATCCGTGAGCTCAACCTCGGCCCGGGTGACGTGTTCGACACCGTGCGGATGAAGAACGCGCAGCTGACGCTGGAGAACACCCGCTTCTTTGACGAAGTGCGTGTCACCGACGAGGAGACGGCGGTGCCCGGCCGGCGCAACCTCAAGATTGCCGTCAAGGAGGGCCAGACCGGTGCCTTCAACTTTGGCGCCGGGATCAGCTCGCTGGAGCGGCTGGTCGCCACCGCCGAGATCACGCAGGGCAATTTCGACCTGTTCAACCCCCGTTCGCGCTATCAGGGCGCCGGCCAGAAATTCCGCCTGTTGCTTCAGCTCGGCACGCGCTCCAGCCAGGCGTTGATTTCGTTTGAGGAGCCCTGGGCTTTCCAACGCCGGCTCGCGCTGGGCTTTTCCATCTATCGCACCTCCTCCAGTTTCAACAGCAGTCTCTACGACGAGATCCGCACCGGTGCGCAGGTCTATCTGCGCCAGGTCGTGATTCCCGCCTTTGGCAACCATTTCATTGGGATCGGTGACGTCGAGGGCCAGCTCTCCTACACCATCGAGTCCGTGGACATCAGCAAAATCGACGCCACCGCGCCGGCCGTCATCAAGGCGCTGGCCGGACAGCAAACGGTCTCCAAGGTCGGCTACTCCCTGACCCGCGATATTCGCGACCGGCTGCTTAACACCACCTCCGGCAACCGCGCCGAGCTCACTGCCGAACTCGCTGGCGGGCCGTTTGGCGCCGACGTGAATTACTACCGGCTGGAAGCGCGCGGCTCACAGTTCTTCAAACTGGCTGATACGCAGACGCAGGTGCTCGGGCTCGTCGGCCGCTTGGGCGTGATTGAAAACTATGGCAGCAGCACGCAGGTCCCGTTCTACGACCGGTATTTTCTGGGCGGCCCCTACACACTGCGTGGCTTCGACTACCGGGAGGTCGGCCCGAAGGATCCCGCCTCCGGCGAGCCGATCGGCGGCAAAAGCTATGGTTTTATCAGCGGCGAATATTCGCTCGAGATTGTCAACCCGGCGCGCATCGCGATTTTCTACGACGCCGGTTTCGTCAATGCGGGAGCCTATGATTTCAGCCTCGGCGGCTACAATGCCGACTACGGGTTTGGATTGCGCTTGCTCCTCAACGGGGCGCCGCTGAACCTTGATTTTGGTTTTCCGGTCACGACCGACAAATTTAACAACAAGGGTATGCGGTTTAACTTCTCCATCGGTACCCGCTTCTGATCCTGATTTTCCAATGTTTCCTTCCTCCATGAAATCCTCCGTCAAAATCCTCCTTTGCGCTGCGCTCGCCATTGCTGGCACCGCCGGCCTCCATGCCCAGCCCGTGCCCAAGATCGTGGTTATTGATTTTCTCAAGGCCTATGAGGGCTATTATGAAACGCCCAACCAGAAGGCCAAGCTGGAAGAGTTTGGCAACAAGGCCAAAAGCGATGCCGACACCATCATCAAGGCGCGCGCTGATCTCATTGCCAAGTATCAGGAGCTGGCCAACAAGGTGACAGGCGACCCCACCATCACGGCGGTGGCCAAGGCGGACGCCGAGAAAAAAGGGGCCGATTTGCGCGCGCAAATTCAGGACAAGGAGCGCGAGATGCAGCAGCTTTCCCAGAGCAGCAATGACATTGCGGCCAATCAGATTGCGACCTATCGGGCCATGGCGATTCCGAAAATCACGGCCGCCGCGAAGGAGATCGCCCAGAAAAAAGGCGCGAACATGTTGATCGACAAATCCAACAACAACAATTACGGTACCAGCAGTTTCCTTTGGCTGGACGACGGCTATACGGACATTACCGACGAGGTGATCAAGGCGCTCAATGTTGGCCATCCCACTCCGACGACGCCCGCGTCTCCGGCCTCGCCGGCCACCAAGCCGGCGGGCGAGTCTGCGGTGCCTTCTGTTTCGTTCCCACTGCCCAAGTAAGCGGGCCAAAGTTCTTTTTGCCCCGTCTTGCCTTCGGTGAGGCGGGGTTTTTCGTCTCCCGCGGTCCACCAGGCTACAGCATATTCAAAAACAAGGGAGCTGCGTTACGGTTGTGAGGGTAGGGCGAACCGACCTCGGTGAGCCCCGGCTCGGCGCGTAAGGTTTCGCCCTGCGTTTTGGTCACACAATTTTTAAGCTGCTCTGGTGGCGGCTGAGGCCGGTCCGGCAGCATTTTCATAAAATGCGTCTCAAGCTGCGACTGTGGCATTGCCTTGGGCAGCCCGGGGCGCCAAGGTTTACTTCATGCATGTCGCCTTCAGTGCCGCCGAAATCGCGGCCATCGTCCGGCCCTTGTCCAGCAAGGGCGCGACCACCGCGACTATCTGCGGGCTGGCGGCCTTGCGCGGGGCCGGGCCCGGCGAGCTTTCGTTTCTCGGCAATGCCAAATACAAGGCCGACGTCGCCGTTTCGGCCGCCTCCGTCATCCTGCTGCCGGCGGACTGCCCCGTCGAGCCCGGGCCCAATCAGCTTTTTCTGATGGTGGAAAATCCTTCCGTCGCGCTCGCGCGGGTGTGCGCACGGCTGGAGCAGGCGCTCTGGCCCCGGCCCGCTCCTGGTGTTCATCCGAGCGCGGTGGTCGCGCCGGGCGCGCGGGTGGCACCGACGGCTACGGTGGGCCCGCTGTGTGTGATCGAGGCCGGTGCTGTCATCGGCGAGCACGCCCATTTGCAGGCGCAGGTGTTTGTCGGTCGCAACGCGCGCGTGGGCGACGGCTGCTGGCTGATGCCCGGGGTCGTCGTCACCGCCGAGTGCGAGCTGCGCGAGCGGGTGCGGC
>JBAXLL010000042.1:0-10230 GCA_037134835.1 Verrucomicrobiota bacterium | reverse complement strand
ATGGTCCGGAGCGGGACAAGCGGATGCCGCAGCGTAAGCGCGAACAGCGCGGCGTCCGTCAGCGGGCGGACGCGACCCGTGAGCGTGCTGGTGAGCGTGCGCTCGTCGCCAATGTAATCGTCAATCTGAATGGCCAGCCGCTCGCCGGGCGGACGCAGCACAAAGTCGAAGGCCACGTCCACATCGGAAAATGGGGATACATAAAAATATTTTGGCACCCGGAGGCGGAAGGGAGCACCGTTTTCACCGCCCGGTCCCGGTTGCCGGCACGTCGGTCCGAGAAAAAATGGTTTCATTTCGCGGAAGGTGTTAGTCACCTCCGGCACGGCGGCCACACACGTGTCGGTGCGGTCGTAGCAAAAATAAAACGAGACCGGGTTGAACAGATATCCGGCCACGCGCGGCAACGTGACAAGTTCGACGCGCCCGCCCGCAAGATCCAATCCATGCCGGGCCAGTAAGGCGACGACGCGGGATTTAAGACCGGGGCCTTCTGCTCCTCGGCTAGCGGCGTGCTGCTCAGACGTGCCGGGGTTATGCGGAGCGCCTTTGGCCGGAAGGTAATCGCTGTCGCGGAAAGAGTAGAGGTTGGCCCGACCGACCGAAAACAGCCGCAGGCGTTGGTCGAGCCCATCGAGCTCATCGAGGTCGAGCGCAAAGAGAAAAATGCCGTAACGGAAACCATGCACCTTAGGCGAGAAACGCCGGTGCATCACCTGGCAATGGTAAAGGCGGGAGCGTAACGGCGGCACGGCGAGGAGACTGGGAGGAATTTAGACAGATGGAAGCCGAATAGGGCATTAGAGGCCCGTAAGTCCGGTATATTCCAGGCAAAATGATACAAATGAGGGACCCGGCGGACCTACGGCTCGCGGCCGAGGAGCCGCCGGGCGAGGCGATGGGCGCTGAACAGGCCGTCCTCGTGAAAGCCATAACGCTGCCATGCGCCGGCGAAAAACGTCTCCGTCGTGCCGGAGGCGGCCGCGTTGAGCGCGGGGATTTCGGCCTGTGCCCGGACCGCGCCGAGACTGAAGAGCGGGTGCTCGTAAGCCATCTGGCGGATAATTTTTCCGGGCGCGATGCTTTCGGGCCGGCCAATGGTGACGAAATAGTTTTCGCGGTCGCTCACACCTTGGAGCGAATTCATCCAGTAGTGCGTGGCGGTGAAAACCCCGTCGGGCGAGCCGGCTGGCCGGGCCGCCAGACCACTGGCATGGGTGATCTCGTAGTTCCAGCTCGACCAGGCAAGGCGCGTGCGAGGCATCACGGTGGCGTCGGTGTGAAGCGTGGCGGTGTTGGGCTGGTAGCGGAACTCGCTCAGGAGTCGGCTCTCGTCGGACGTAGGGTCTCCCAGCAGGCGAAGCGACTGGTCGGCGTGGCAGGCAAGGATGACGCGATCAAACGCATGCAGCGTGCCATCGGCAGTCGTCAACGTGACGCCGCGGCCGGGTGCGCGGGCCACACGCGTGACAGCGAGGCCGGGGCGAAGACGGTCGCGGAAGGGTGCGGTGAGCTTCTCGACGTAAGTTTTGGCGCCGCCTTCCACCGTCCACCACGGATGCTGGGTGTTGAGCCCGAGAAACCCGTGGTTGTGAAAGAAACGCAGCAGCGTCATGGCGGGAAACTCGAGCATGAGCGCGGGAGGGGTGCTCCAGACGGCGGAGCTCATGGGGACGAGATAGAGGTGAAAAAAATCTTCGCCGTAGGCGCGACGGCGGACATAAGCACCGAGGGTTTCTCCGTGCACGGCGGGGTCGTCGAGCGCGGCAACGGCCTCGCGATTGAAGCGGGCGATGGCGGCCAGCATCCGCCAGAAACGCGGTCGGAAAAGATTTTGGCGCTGGGCGAAGAGGTGGTTAACCGACGACCCGCAAAACTCAAGGCCGTTGTCGGCGTGCCGGACGCTGAAGGACATCGGGGCGGGTTTCACCGGCACGCCCAGCTCGGCGAAAAGGCGCGTGAGCAGCGGGTAGGTGGCGTGGTTGAAGACCATGAAGCCGGTGTCAACTGGCAGCGCGCGGCCCGTGCCGGGCTCGGAGACGGTCACGGTATGGCTATGGCCGCCGATGTGGGTGTCCTGTCCGAAAAGGGTGAGATCAAAGTCGCGCTGAAGAAAGTGCGCGCAGCCAAGGCCGGCGATGCCGGTGCCGATGATGGCCAGCCGTTCCATGGTTTAGGATTGAATGCCCGTTGCGATTGCCCGGACTACACCATGTCGCCACCGCCTGAAAACAGCATGGCTCAGGTTGCCGGCGGGATGGATGGCGGCGTCTGTTTCGCCGCCAGCTCGTGGGCGAGCTCGGTCACGTCCTTATGGATGGCGGGATCGTCGGACCGACTCGGTACGCTCGCCTGCGCAGCGGTCGCGGTGGCGACGGCAAGTGCGGCAGAGGTGGGAACGACTTTTTTCAGCGTCGCATACGAGTAGTCGCTGTGGGCGTGCGCAGCGCGTTGGGCGGCGGCGATGCTGGCGGCATGCTCGGCGCGTTGGCCTTCGTCGAGGATGGTCTGCGGCACGGGCTTGAGGCCCCAGATGAAGCCGGTCCACGAGAGAAATTTCAGACCGTAGTAGGTTGGATCGATTTCCCACCAATAAAAGCCATTGCGAGTGCTGCTCATATAGCGATGGTGGTTGTTATGCCAGCCTTCGCCCAAGGTAATAAGGGCGAGGATGAGGCTGTTGCGCGAATCGTCGCCCGTCTGGAACCGGCGGCGGCCCATGAGATGCGCCATCGAGTTGATGCACGATGTACCGTGAAAAAGCGCCGTCGTGCTTATAAAAAAGCCCCACCAGAGCAGCTGCCACTTCGTGACACCGAGCTGCGGCGCGTATCGCTCGAGCAGCCAGCCCAGACCCCACACGGCGAAACCAGCCAGAATGGGGACAACCGTGTCAAATCGGTTCAGCAACACTAACTCGGGAAATTTGGCGAGGTCGCGCACCTTGGAATAGTCGGTGGGAAAATTGCGCCGGCTCGTAATCCAGCCGATGTGCGACCACCAGAAACCGTGGACGTGTGGCGAATGGGCATCCTCTTCGTCGTCAGAATGCTGGTGGTGATGGCGGTGGTGGTAGGCCCACCAGAGCGCGCCGCGCTGCACAGCGGTGCCGCCCCAGAGTGCGAGCAAAAACTGGCCCAGGCGCGACGTACTGTAGGTTTTGTGTGAAAAATAGCGGTGATAGATGCCCGTCACCGCAAACATGCGCACAAAATAAAACACCACTGCGAACCCGACGGCGAAGCGGCTCGCGCCTGTCCATAAAGCACCAAGGCAGCCGGCGTGGAGGATGATGAACGGGATGCAACGCACCCAGTCCACCTTATCGGGTGCGGCACGGATCCTGTCTGCACCTCCGGGTGCGTAGTCGGCGTCGAACCAGTGGACGAGCGCGATGGTGGCGCGACGCAGCTTGGATGCAAAGCGGGAGAAAAGGGTGGTAGTGTCCGGCACAGGCAGGAAGGATAATGTTGCAAAAATGCAGCACTAAGGAAACCGAGCCTGCGCGCAAGGCAAGCGGAGTTTTCGTCGTTTCTTTGAACGCCGTCAAAGCACCCACCTTCAAATTGCAGTCCCTGACGGGCCAGTGAGCCGAAATGAGCCCGACAGGGTTATGATGAACACCGCCAGATGTCTTCTTCCGTCCTCTCGCGTCGGAGCTTTCGGACGCGAGGCAACCAGGCTAAATGCGAGCAGGAAATATTCTGCCGACCCTGCAGCCGTCACCCTTCGCAAATCCACAGGCCGCAGCCGAGTCCCGGGATGAACAGCTCTGCCTCCAACGGCTCACCGGAGGCGGTGCGGCTCGCATTGAAAAAATGCTCATGGTCAGCGAGCTGCCGCCACACTGCCTGCGCCGCGTCGCCGACGGGGATCTGCTCGTCATGCGTGGTCGGGTTGATGGCGAAGAGCAGGCGGGTTGGTCCCTGGCTGTGATCGGCGTTGTAGATGACAGCCGCCGCCGCCGACTCGCGCGCCCAGAAAAATTGAAAAAAACTTTCGCTCGCCCGCGCATAGTGCCGCAGCAGGCGGCCCGTTTCCGAGCGGCGAAACGCGATCCAGTCGGCAAAGTAGGCGTGTGTGGCGGGGAAACGTGTGAGGCGGCGGTAGTCGAGTGCGTTGAGATCACCGCGCCGCCAGGTATTGTTCACCCCCTGCTTCGAACGCAGGAAATCCTGCCCGGCGGCAAGCAGCGGGATACCGATGGACATGAACAGCACCGCCGCCATTAGGTGGGTGCGCTGGCGGTCGGCGGGTGTAGGGTGATCACCGTTGCAGCCGGGGTTCTCGGTTATCACATCGAGCCAGGTGCGGTCGTCGTGCGACTCGGCATAGTTGACGGTCTGTGCCGGCCATTTGGCGTAATACCACGGCGAGCCTTTCAGAAAATACTCGAGGCTCGCGCGTGTGCTGCCAGCGCGGACATAGTCGCGGAGGAAATTGCGGTAACCGTCATTCCATGAGGCCCATCCTGTGTCGCGCAGCTCACCGGCGATGTGGCCGCGAAAACTCCAGGGCTCGGCGATGAGGATGACCCCGGGCTTCACTCGCTTGAGTGCGGCCTCAATCTCGCGCAGCACGTCGGCCCCGATGAGGTCGGCCAGATCGAAGCGGAAACCATCCACCCCGTAAGCCTCAAGCAGATGCGTGCAACTTTCGATGATGAGGCGCTTCGTCATCGCGGCCGGCGCTCGGAGATCGTTCCCGCAGCCGCTCCAGTTGGCGAGCCGGCCGGAGGCATCCTGCTCAAAGTAATAGAGCTTGTCCACGCACATCAGGTGCGCGGGCTCACCAACGTGGTTGAACACCACATCGAGCACCACGGCCATCCCGCGCCGGTGAAACGCCGCCACCAGCGCCTGCAATTCGCGCACGCCCGACGCACGGGCCGGATCGGTGGCATAGCCGCTGGCGGGTGCGAAGAAATTTGCCGTCATGTAGCCCCAATGGTATTCCTCGGGCGACGTGGCGTCGTTTTCCTGCACCGGCTGGAGCTCAACGCAGTTTACCCCGAGGCGATGCAGGTAAAAACCGGGGCTGTCCACCCACTGGCGCAGGCCGGAGAATCCGCGTCGTTCCTCCGCGGTGAGGGCAATGGGCGCGAGGGCCGTGAGGTCACGCACATGCGCCTCGGCGATCACGAGATCCTGCCAGGCCGGCGTGGCAAAATGCCGGTCTCCCTCCCCCACCCATGCGTGTTCGAGCACGATGCCGGGGCCGGCGCGGCCGACCGTCGCCAGCGCCCAGGGATCAAGCACGCGCTGCTCGGGGGCAAATGCCCCGAAGGCGTCGCGCGGCCCGTCGACATGATACCAGTAATACTGGCCGTGGAAATTTTGCGGGAGCGTGACCTCCCACACGCCGGCCGGACCGTGCCCGTCGGCCCGGCGCACAAGAGCGTGACGGTCGGGATAGTTCTGCGCCGCGAGGTCGGCACAGACACACAGCTCGACGCTCTTCGCGCGCGGCGCAAAGAGTCGGAATACCGTCTCGCCACCGCTCACAAGCGCACCCAGCGGCAGGTCGGTGCCAAGCTGCCAGAAAAATTCCCCGGGCATCAGCGGCGCCCCGGCGAAGTCTTCGCCGCCGGCCCAACGGACGGTCCGCGCGACCGACAGGTCGAGTGGTTCGGCGATGGTGAATGCAAATAGGTGCCGCCCCGTGCGCGCCGGGTCGATGGCGCGGTTGGCATTGCCCGTTTCGTCCCGCACCAAATTGGGCGCATCAGCCGGCACGGACAGCCAGTGGTGCTCGCCCGTCACGAACTTGAAGCGCAACCACGGCTCGGCGAAGAAACGCGTCGACTCCCCCGCCCAGAGCAGCACCGCCTCACCGTCGAGCGTAGCGGGCCGCAGCGCCCACTCGGGACGGCCCACGGCCTCTTGCCAGCCGTTGAAGTCACCGGCGAGGTAGATCGTCGCGTCCGCCAGCTCGGGCCGGCTGTGGCGCCGTAGGAAAAACACGATCTCACCCTGCCGGTTGACAAAGTAGCCGCTCGCGCCGCCAAACACCTGTTCGGCCACGGGCCAGAGCGAGGCGAAGGCCCCGCCACCGTCAAGCACCAGTGGCGGCGCATGCCGCGCCCGCCAGTCATGCGCCAGCTCGACCACGCCCTCGGTGGGCGACTCGAGCCAGGCGCGGACGATTTTTCTTTCGCGGTGCGACATGACGGACGTGGAGTTTCCGCCACACGGCATGACCGGCACAAGCGCGAATTGGATGATCCTCGTCAGTTGTCATCAACTCACCGTAATTTCTCAGATGATTCAGCGGAGACTTTTTGCACCAATTCATCCGACAGCACCCTAAGTGTGACCGTTCTGACAATATGTGTTTCCATGCTGTGGCCCATGAAGACGATCGGATAGCCGTTCTCCGTTCCCTCTGCCATCCACAGGGCACCGTCCACCTTAGCCGCCACGCGAAATGCCGTTGAATTTTTAATGGCTGCGACCCTCCCTTCCTTCGCCTGCGGACGGTGCGGATGTTGTCAGCCCACAAGCAGTGCCATAACGGCCATGCAAAAAATGCGGCGCATGAATTTATCTGGCTTCACTGCTTTACAAACGCATCCGCCAGCACCTTCCCGTCAAAATAATCGGGCAATGGCAGGCCGAGCAGCCAGCACGCGGTGGCCGCGGTGTCCTCGGTGTGCACCACCAGTGGCACGATGTCCGTCAGGTCGTAGCCGTGCCGCACGCCCGGTCCGGTGATGACCCACGGGATGTTGAGGCTGCGCTCGTCGCCCGCGCCGTGGGTTTTGCCCTGGCCGCCGTGATCGGCGGTCACGATGACGATGCTCGACCCGCGGATTTTCGCGCGGTCGAGCGCGGCCAGGATGGCAGCGAGACCGGTGTCGGCCTTGTCCACCGCCGCGAGATACTCAGGCGAGGCCCAGCCCTTGGCGTGGCCCACGGTGTCGGTGTCGGGAAAATGGATGAGCATGAGCGCAGGCTTGTCCGCCTCGATCATCTTGGCGGCCTGCTCGATGACGCTGTTGTTGTTGTCCTTCGCGTTGGTGCCGGAGGGAACCCACACGTGGGTGATGGTCCCGGGTGGGTTGAGCGAGGCGAACTTCGACTTGCCGGCGGCCATCGCCGTCACATAGCCCGCCCTCGTAGCCATGGCCATCACGGTCGGCTGATTCGGATAAACGCCCGGCCGGCTGTCGTCGTTCCAAGTGATGCCGTGCTTTTGCGGCGTGACGCCCGTGACCATGCTGGCGTGCGAAGGCAGGGTGATGGCAAGGTCGGTTGTGCGCGCCCAGAAGGTGTAGGTGCCCTCCTTCAGCATGGCGCGCAGCGTGGGCATGTTGGCCTGGAGCGCCTTGTCGGGCCGCAAGGCGTCAATGCTGATGATGAAAACATGCTCAACCGCCGGGATGGGCCGGGTGGTCGGCGCAGGAGCCGGGGTGGCTGCTGGAGCGGCGGCCTGCCCCCAGGCTGACAACACGACAGCCAAAAATGCAACGCGGGCGGGTAGATGGCGGGGAAACATGAATGGATTGTGGCATGACCAGCACTATTGGCGCAAGTCCGGAGCAGGCGACGTTCCGTTGACAAATTTCCGTCACCCCGCGTCGTTGCAGGCCGATGCCTGCGCGCGAAAAAATCCTTGTCGCCATGTCGGGCGGAGTGGACAGCTCCGTCGCCGCGCTGCTGCTCAAGGCGCAGGGCCACGAGCTCGTTGGCGCCTACATGAAAAACTGGATTAATGAGGACAACATCGTCGGCCAGTGCCCGTGGGAACAGGACATCGCCGACGCGCGCGCCGTATGCGAACGGCTCGGTCTCGAGTTTCGCGTGGTCAATCTCATGCGCGACTACCGTGAACGCATCGTGGCCCACCTGCTCGACGGCTATGCGCGGGGCCTCACGCCGAATCCCGACGTGATGTGCAACCGTGAGATCAAATTCGGTGTGTTTCTGGCGTGGGCCAAGGACCACGGCTTCGATGCCGTGGCCACCGGGCATTATGCGCAGCGGATCAAGGTGGAGCGCGACGTCCCCGGCGCGCTCTTGAACGCGCCCGGAGGTCGCGTTCCGCCTCAATTTGCCCTCCTCGAGGGTGCGGACCAAAACAAGGACCAATCCTACTTCCTCGCGCTGCTCTCACAGGCGCAGCTCGCCGACGCGCGCTTCCCGCTCGGCGAGCTCACCAAGCCGCAGGTCCGTGCTCTCGGCCGCGAGGCTGGCCTGCCGAACGCCGACAAAAAGGACAGCCAGGGCATCTGCTTCATCGGCGAGGTGAAGATGCGTGATTTTCTCCGCCAATATGTGCCCGATGCACCCGGTCCCATCGTGCACGCCGGCGACGGGCGCGTGCTCGGCGAGCATCGCGGGCTGCATTTTTACACACTCGGCCAGCGCAAGGGCATCGGCATCCCGTCGAACACCGACCACGCGGCCTACGTCGTCACCGGCAAACGCGCCGCCGATCGCGCCCTGCTCGTCGCGTTCGACGCGCCCGATGCGCCCGGCCTTTTCCAGACCGAAGTACAGGTCCATTCACTCCAGTGGAACGCTCCGCCCGTCACCGCGCCCTGTGCGCTCGAAGGCCGCGTGCGCTATCGCGACCCACGGGGCGCCTTGGAGTTCTTGCCCGGACCGAACCATACCGCACGCATCCGCTTTCGCGAACCGCAGCGCGCACTCGCCAGCGGCCAGATCCTTGCCCTCCACGACGGTGAGCGCCTGCTCGGCGGCGGCATCTACCTATAGCTTTCCTGCCTCGCTTAACGGGCGGCAGGGAGGGCCTTGATGGCGGCGTGATTTAGCAGGACCGCGCAGCATGTCGTCGTATAGATTGCCGCCGTTGGCCCAATGAGCAACCACCAATAACCAATAAGAAACGTCCCCGCCTCACACCTTGCCACCGTAGCAGGCATAATCGTCGAGATCGAGAAGATCGAAGAAGGTCACGATGTCGCGGCGTTCGGGCGCTTTGGCCAGCTCTTCGCCGAACCAGGCGTGGCCTTCGTGGCCACCCGGAGCGTGGCCGGTCAGCCACACGGACCACGCGGCGACCTCGGATGGGCCGCGCTTGGCGCGGGCGTTGACCCACGCGAGCATCTCAGTGTCGCTGCGGCCGAGCTTCACCTCGGCGAGCAGCGCTTCGTCACTGATGCCGGTAAATTCAAAAAAATGCCGGTCTAGCGGACAGTTGTAATGGAACTCGCCTGCCTTGCCGGCGGCATGGGCGCGGGCCTTGTCGAGCAGGCGGGGCAGGTGCACGTAGCCGCCGAGACGGACGCGAGGGCTGCGCGGCGGATGTTGGGTGAAGTCGGGAACGGCGAGGTTGATCATGATGTGATGTTCAATGAAGGTTGGTTGATCGAAAAAATTGGGAAACCCGGCCTCAGTTCGCCGCGCCACAGCCGCACTGCGCGCCGCAGCAGTGTGACGAGGCGACAGGAGACTGGGCTTGGCCTTCGCGGCCACTCACCCCCATCAGGCCATAGCCACCGGTGATAACCCGCCGCACCGGCTGACCGGTGGTCGGATGGCGCGCCAGCGGGGCATCGGCCATTGCCTGTCGCACCTCGAAACGCTCGGGCGCGACGCCGGGAATGAGCGGAATGGTTTCGTAGACGTAGGTGGTCATGTTGCGGACAAGTGTGAACCCATGGAGACTTTCCTGCAAAACTCAAGTGCGCGCAGACCGGCGGTGTTGCCCGGTTGTTGCAACGGCGTCGCCTAGCCGTGACATGCCTGTGGCAATATGGGCTCATGCGTCCATTTGTTCTATGCGTAGATGACGAACGAGATGTAACCGACCTTGTGCGGTTCCTTCTCACGCGCGCCGGCTGCGAGGTCGCCACCGCCGCCAGCGGCCGCGCCGCGCTTGCGGCCGTGCGCGCCCGGCGGCCTGATCTTGTGTTGCTCGACCTGATGCTGCCCGACATCGATGGCTTCGGCCTCTGCGAAATCCTGCGACGTGAGCCGGTGACCACACCCATCCCGGTTGTCATGCTGACGGCTTGGGCGACACCGGACGCACAGGCACACGGGCTGGGCCTCGGCGCCATTGATTATATCACCAAGCCGTTCAGCCCCCGGGAACTGGTGGAGCGGCTGCCTGGCTGGCTGGAAAAATCGGCCGCCGTCGCCAGCTAAAGCCCGAGACTCGCACAAGGACCCAATCCATGGCGCAGGTTGATGTCCGAGTTCGGAGCATGGACCGAACCGCCTCAGTGCAGCCGGCTGAGATCAAGCCGACGCCACCCGGGAA
>JBAXLL010000041.1:0-10234 GCA_037134835.1 Verrucomicrobiota bacterium | reverse complement strand
GGTGAGCGGCCGTGCCCTTGTCCAGCATGCCGCCGACCAGGCTGGCGATGGCGGGATTGGTGGCGGGGCTGAGGGAATCGCCGGCGGCGAGCGAGCCGCGGATGGTGACGACCTCCTGCACGCCGGTTTTCAGGACGACGAGGTCAATGCCGCCGACGGACTGGCGGACCGCGTTCGTGGCGACTTGGGCGGAGGCGGACGCAGCGAGCAGCAGGCACCCGGCGGCACTCAGCCAGGCCGGGCGATGCAGGGTCCGTCCGGCGGCGGTGCCGGCGGCGAGGAGGAGGGAGGGCAGGGAACGGAGCACCGGGTTCATGGGAAATGGGTTATTTGGCGGCGGGTGAGGGCGGTTCGGGCGCGGTGACGACAGGGATGAACCAGCCGGTCACGCTCTGATTGAGGTCGAGGTAACGGTTGGCGACGCGTTTCACATCGGCGGCCGTGACTTTGCGGGTGGCGGGGTCCAGCGTGTAGTATCGCGTCCAGTCCCCGGCGGCAATGTCCTCGTTGAGCGCGCTGGCGACGGCGAACGTGCCATCGCGCTTGTAGGCGGTCTGGGCGACCAGCTTGCCGAGCGCCGTGGCGACCTCGGCGTCAGTCACGCCGTCCTTTTTCAGGCGGTCAACCTCAGCCAGCATGATCTTTTCCACCTGGTCGTGCGCGATGCCGGGCGCGAGGCTGGCGTAGATTTGGAAGAGCGAGGGATCGTGAAATTCCCCCGCGCCGGCGTCCACGCCGGTGGTGAGATTCTTGTCGGTGAGCGCGCGGTAGAAGCGGCTGGTTTTCCCGCTGGCGAGGATGTTGGCGAGGATGTTAAGCGCGGGGATGTCGGGATGCGTGGCGGCGGGGCTCTTGTAGGAAATGCCGACCACGCCCAGCTCGCCGGCGCGCTGCACGGTCACACGGCGCGGGCCGGACTGCGCGGGCTCCTCGGTGTAGACCTGCGGGATCGGCTGCGGTGCCCGCGGATAGCCGCCGTAATATTTATTCACCAGCCCCATTGCGGCGGCGGGCATAAAGTCCCCGATGATCGAAACGGTGGCGTTGTCGGGCCAGTAAAAAATGTCATAAAACGCCCTGAGTTTGTCGATCGGCACCTTCTCGATGTCGCTGCGCCAGCCGATGGTGGGATGGTGGTAGGGGTGCGCCTGGAAGGCGGCGGCAAAGATTTCCTTGTCGAGCGCATTCATCGGGTCGTTCTCGCCGCGCTCAAACTCATTGCGCACGACCGTCATTTCGGGGCGGCGGTCGTCCTCGCGCAGCCAGAGGTTGCGCATGCGGTCGGCCTCGATGGCCATGTAGCCCTCAAGGTGCTCGCTGCCGATCTCGGCGAAGTAGTTGGTGCGGTCGAGATAGGTGGTGGCGTTGTAATGGCCGCCGACGGTCTCGAGAAACTGCTTCACGCTGTTGCCCTTCTTGTCGTTGAAGTTTTCGCTGCCCTTGAACATCAGGTGTTCCAGCAGATGCGTCGCGCCGGTGCTGCCGATGACTTCGTTGCGCGAGCCGACGCGGTAGGTGACCATGAACGTCACGACCGGGGCCGAGTGTTCGGGCAGGAGGAGAACGGTGAGGCCATTGCGATCAAGGGTGTATTCGGAGATCGCGCCGACGGTGCGAACGTAGGTGAACCCGTCGAATTTGGCCGGGGCGGGGGAGACCACGGAAGTGGCCGCCGGCGCCGGCGAGGCGGCGCGCAAAACGGGCGCGACGACGGCAAAGCAGAGGAGAAAACGGAGTTGCATGGGAACGGTTGGGGAAAGGTGAGACCGCAGCATGGGGAAAAGTATCCGCGCGCCAAGCCTCGGATTGGGGCATTTTTCAACTTTGATTTGAGGCTAAGCGTCGCGGCTGGGCCTAAAAGGGCGTCGGGAAAGCCCGGAGGACGGAGATGCTCCTATCACCTGCAAGCGTCGTCCCTGGCGTCGCGTCGCAACGGGAAGAACGATGTGATAGATTGAGCGGATGGGAACAACGGCAAACACGGAGCTGGTGAACCACGGGGAGCGGCGGGATCGGCTGGGGCGGCTACAATTGCCGGCGGAGCGAAGACGGGCGTTGCTGGCATCTGTCCTAAGCGTCCGACCGAACTCCTTCATGACTTGCCACGCACGGGACTGCCGGTCACGCTCGCTCCGTGGCTGACCGCACGCTTGCACCCAATGATCTGCTCAGCCGTGCGGGCCGTCGGGCCAGCGTACGGGCACCCGCCATGCGACCGGGGCGGTGAGCTCGCGGTCGGACGCGAGGTCGGCCGGGTCGGGCTCGGCGATAATAAGAAGGGCGCAGTCTTTGCGGCGTTCGTCGTTGTCACCGGTGTCGGCGACGAGCAGCCACGCCCGGCCGTCGAGTTCAAACGACGCGAGGTCCTCCCAGTCGGTGTTTTTCACGCCGGCGATGCGGAGCTTGCCGCGCAGCCCTCCCTTCGCGTCGAGCGCATAAAGCACCGGCTGGCCGCCGCTGTCGTTGTGCGACCAGAGCAGGCCGTCGGCCCGTCGCGAGGCGGCGAGGCCGCTGGCTTCCGGGAGCGCTGCTGGCATCGTGCCGACATGTGCGGGCGGCGGCGCCGGTTGGGCGAAGGACGCAGGCGGGGTCGCGGACGGCGCGGTGCGGGCGCAGCCGAGGGCGGCGATCAGACCAAGCAAAACCGGCAGCAGGCGAAAGGTTTTCTTTCTCCAGACTTCCCGGGTTGAGGTTCGCCCCGAGCCGTCGTCATGGCTTAAGGCAGAGCCAAAGCGGACGGGTGACAGGAGCGATTTTGATCCCATGGTGCGCGAGCATGGCAGCAGCTTTCGGGTGGGCAATGTCACAATGCGCCGGTCACCGGCACCATGCGCGCCGACGCTTGAGTTTGCCCGGAGGATGTTTTCGCTCGCGCGGTGAAAACACCCGTTCCTTCCTCTATCCCGAACTCCGGCCCGACCGCAGTTGTCTGGTGGGTGCTCTGGTTCGCCATGCTGAACGGACTGATGGTCCTTTATCTGGTGATCGGGCGAAAAACCGCGACCGCTGTGCCGCCGGTGGCGAAATGGACGGATTTCATCGGGCTCGGCCCGTTGCTGATCAGCGTGTTGCTGCGTTGGGTGGTTATGTCGCGTATCACGCGAAAAGAATTGGGGCTCATCGTTTTCATCGTTGGCTTATCATTGGCGGAAGCTTGTGGATTCATGGGCATGTTCATCGCCCACGCCTATGTGAAGCCGCTCGTGGCGCTCGCCTTGCTCGGCATGTTCCAGTGGGCTCCAGTGTTTGCCCCGCGTTTCGAGGTTCCGCCATCCGACCGCCCACCCGGTGTGGGCTTGTCGAGATCAGGTTGAGTGAGTAGGTGGAAAATTCACTGGTCGTTTGCGCGCCGTGCGGCTGGCGCGCTCGCCCAGGCGCTCAGTGAGAATCTCAACGCGGGTGGCACGCGTTGCGGGTGACCGGGCGGCCTCGAGGTAACCGACCATCGCGCGACGATACGAAACCGGCGCGACGTCCCAGCCGGCGGCGGCGGCCGGGCGGAATTGCAGCGCGCGCTGCAAGTCGGCGGGCAGCGCCACCTCGCGCGAGCTGAGGTCCGGCTCGAGCGTGAACGCGATTTTGTCGCCGGGGCCGAGCCCGGCCGGGCGGAAGATATCGGCGCGCACATGGATCCTCCCGCGTCCGCCGCCAGCGGGCATCACCGTCGAGAGATAAGTTTCACCGAGACAGCGGACGACGACCGGCACGCGTGGTCCGCCGCCCAGCGTGCGCACCACGGCGGCCGGCACCGCGACGGTATAAAGCACGCCGATCTTGCGGATCGGGGCGGTGCAGGCGAGCGGGGCGGGCGCAGGCGGCATGGCGGGCAGGCTAGCTGGGCTGCGCCTTTCCTTTGCCTTGCAGGAATCGTGCGATCTCCCGCGCCGTCGGCATCGCGGGTGCGGCGCCGGGACGCATGACTGAGAGTGCGGCGACGGCATTCCCGAAACGCGCGGCGGCGACGACATCGCCGTTGAATTTTACGAGGCCTGCCGCGAAGCCGCCGTTGAACGCGTCGCCCGCACCGGTGGTGTCCACGACGCGGACGCGATAGGCGCGGATGAAAGTATGACCCGCCGCCTGCGAGACAAGCGTGCCGCGCGCGCCCAGCGTCACGATCACGACTGGCACGCCAAGCCGGCGGCACAGCGCATGCAGGGCAGCGGGTGCGAGGGCCAGGAGTTTGGCCGCCGTAAAATGCCTCTGGCCGGGAACCAGCCTGCGCACGAGCGCGGCAAACTCCGTTTCGTTGGGCGTGAGCACGTCCACGTGGGCGAGCATGGCGGCGGTAAAATCGGCCCGCATCGGTGCGGGGTTCAGCACCGTCGTGACGCCGGCCTGGTGCGCGAGGCGGAAGACGTGCGCGTTGACGGCGGGACTGGTCTCGTGCTGGCACATGACCACGCGCGCTGCGCGGATGGCGGCGGCGTCAAGGTCGGCGGGCCGCAGCCGTGCGCCCGCGCCGAGTGCGACGACGATCTGGTTTTGTCCTATGCGGTCGAGCAGCACGGCGGCGGCGGCGGTGGCATGGCCGGGTTTTTCGACGAGCTGCACCCGCAGGCCGATGGCGCGGCCAAAGGCCCGCGCGTTGTCCGCAAACGCGTCACACCCGACCGCCCCGACGAACAGCGTCGGCACGCCGGCGCGATGCGCGGCCACGGCCTGGTTGAACCCCTTGCCCCCCGCCGCCGGCGCGAGCGTGCCGAGCACGGACTCGCCGAGGGTTGGGATACGGTCGCAGCGGAAGGCGAGGTCCTGCACGTAAGTGCCGACGACGAGGATGGGGGCTTTCATGCGGGCGGGAACAGTATGAGCCGAGATTCCGGAGTCGAGAGTCCAGCGGGAATGGGATGGATGGAAAGTGAATGTGGAACTCAGGAAATCCAGAACGGCGGCGCGGGGCTCGTCAGAGGCGCGTTGACTTCTGACGGCATCCATCACTCTTGATTTACGCTCGGAACCTCGGTCAGCCCTTCAGCTTTTCAGTCCTTCAGCCTTTGCTTTCAGTGCCCGCCCTCAAGGTCTCCCGGTTTCAGCAGCGGGGCGAAGAGGGCCTTGTTCGAGGCCTTCATGTAGGCTTCCTTTGCGTCCACCGTGCCGTCCTTCACGCGGGACATCAGGCTGTGGTCCATGGTCACCATGCCGTCGGACATGCCGCCCTCAATGATGGCGCGAATATTGGCGATCTGACCGCTGCGGATGGTGTTGGGCAACGCTTCGTGGGTGAGCAAGATCTCATGGACGGCGCAGCGTCCCTTGGGGATGCGCTTGCAGAGGAGCTGGGCCACGACGCCGGCCAGGCAGCTCGCCAGCATCACGCGCACCTGGTTCTGTTCCTCGGCGGGGAAGGTGTTGATAATGCGGTCCACGGTCTTAGGGGCGTTGTTGGTGTGGAGCGTGCCGAAGACGAGCATGCCCATCGAGGCGCAGCCGAGCGCGAGCTTGATCGTCTCCATCTCGCGCATCTCGCCGAGCAGCAGGATGTCGGGATCGTGGCGCATCGCGCCCTTGAGTGCGGCGGCAAACGATTCGGTGTGCTCGCCGACCTCGCGGTGGACGATCACGCATTTCTTCACCGGATGGACGAATTCGATGGGGTCCTCGATGGTGATGATATGCTTCGAGAGGTTCGAGTTGATGTAATCAATCATCGCCGCGAGCGTGGTGGACTTGCCAGAACCGGTGGGACCGGTGACCACGACGAGGCCCTCGTTGAGGTGGCAGAGCTTTTTCAGCGCCTCGGGGAGCTTAAGCTCGTCGAAGGAGAGGATTTTGGCGGGAATCTGGCGGAAGACGGCCGCCTGCCCCCAGTGGTTGTAGAGGAAGTTGCCGCGGAAACGCGCGAGGCCGGGAATCTCATGGGCGAGGTCGAGATCCTTGCGCTCGAGAAAATCCTGCCAGCGCTTCTCGGGGCAGATTTCCTTGAGGAGCGACTCCATCGTTTTGGCGTCGAGCGGGGTATCGGCGAGCGGCACGAGCGCGCCGGAGGCGCGGGTCTTGGGCGGCAGCCCGACGGTGAGGTGCAAGTCGGAACCGCCCTTTTCGAGCATGGTCTTGAGGAGGGTGTCGATGGCGGCCATGGCTAGGTAACTTTCGCTCGCAGGACGCGGTTGGTGATATTGGCCAGCGCGGTCTCGGCGGTGATTTTTTTGTCGGCCCAGAGTGTGAAGACCACATTGTCCATCAGGCACATGCCTTCCTTGACGCCGGTCTCCATCGTGTTGCGGAGACCGGCGGACTTGCCCTCCTTGATGAGGTTCTGGATGGCGGTGTTGCTGACAAGGATTTCGCAGGCGAGCGTGAGCCCGCCATCGCGGGCGGGGAGCAGGCGCTGGCAGACAACGCCGCGCAGGCTTTCGGCCACACTGGAGCGGATCTGCGTCTGTTGCGCGGGAGGAAACACATCGAGCAGGCGATTGAGCGTGGTGGCGGCGTCGCTGGTGTGCATCGTGCCGATGACGAGATGGCCGGTCTCGCTGGCACTGATGGCCATCTCGATGGTTTCAAGGTCGCGCAGTTCGCCGATCACGATGATATCCGGATCCTCGCGGAGCGCACCCTTGAGCGCGGTGGCAAACGATTTCGTGTGCGGGCCGACCTCGCGCTGGGTGACGTTGCAGCCCTTGGCCGGCTGCACGACCTCGATGGGGTCCTCCACGGTGATGATGTGGTCGGTGCGGTTCGTGTTGAGGTAGTCCACCATCGAGGCGAGCGTGGTGGTCTTGCCGGAGCCCACCGGACCGGTGATGAGAATCAGGCCGTTGTGATAGGAGAGCAGCTTCTCGATGGTCGCAAGATGCAGGGCGAAGCCGAGGTCGGCCATGGTGCGCACTTTTTCCGGCACCATGCGGTAGGCCCCGGCGGCGCCGTTCTTGTGAAACATCAGGTTGACGCGGTAGCGGTCGGCGGCGCTGAGCGCGAGGGCGTAGTCGTAGTCTTTGCGTTCGAGGAAGATTTTTTTCTGGCCGGCGGAGAGGAGCGCGGTGTTGAGCCGCAGGGCGTCCTCGGGCGTGAGCGTATGCCCGGAAAGAAATGTGAGCGCTCGGTCGCGGCGGATGAAAGGGCGCGCGCCGGTCGAGAGATGGAGATCGCTTGCGCCATGCCGGGCCGTGGCCTTGAGCAGCCCGCGCAGCGCGGCGGCCAGCGCGGGGTCGTCCATCGCGCCGAGCTGGTCGAAGGGGAAGTTTGGGGCGGGGCCGGCCGAGGATTTGAGCTCCTGGCTTTTCGGCTGGGGCGGTGTCGCAAACGGGCTGGTGGATGTGGGCGGGGCGAAAGGGACGGCGGTTTCCCCCTCGTCGAACGGATCGAGGGCTGGCGGGCCTTTCTGGCCCTTGCCCATGGCGAGACCGGCGAGTTTTTCGAGGGTGGCGAGATCGGCGTCGCCCACGATTCCGTCGTCCACGAGCTGTTGTGCAAAGCCGCCGAGATCCGCATTGTCACCGAGCGCGGCGCGGATGGCGACAGCCTGTGGCCGGGTAAAGAGCCTTTGGTCAAGGCCGAGACGGACGAGCCAGAGGATATCGTTGGTCATGCGCGACAGGGAAGTAGTGGCGAGCTTGGCGGGCGGGGTGCGCTTGCCAAGTGAGAAGCGCTGGGTGAAGACACAATAGCCCGGGGCTGGGAGCCCCGGCCCTGCTTTATTTTCGGATATTCGAACAGCGCGCGGGGACGTCGCCCACCACCCTCAAAGTAAAAATGCATCACAACCGTCAAAAGAGCTCCAGGGCTGTTGAAACCAAGCTCATCCGGTTCATCCAGGCCGCATGTCTTGGGTGACGATTAGGACGGCCTTAATTTCCACGCAATGAAGGGCCTAAAGTCCTGCGGAAATCGCGCAATCCATGTCCGCTCACGAAAATACCAGCAACCGTTGGCTGATGGGGGTGATAAGGTTATGGTTGCGGATTTTGACTATCGTTGCGGCATTGAGTGCCTGACCTTCGCCGACGAGCAGTAGTCCATGCGGGCTATAGAGGCCATTGGCCAGCACCATGCCGGGACGCAGCTCGTCAAGCATAAGCTCGCGCACACTGCGGGGCAGGGGACGCACGCGCGTCGAGCGCAGGAAGAGCCGCACCGCCTCGGGGTCGAGCGCCTGGCCGGACTGGGCGGTAACGGATTCGACGGCCTCCTCGTTGGGCAAGCTGCACTCGACGAACCAGACGGCGACCGCGAGGCAGCGGGCGGCCCACGGGATGGCCTGCCCGGTCAGGCCATCGGGATAGCCCGTGCCGTCGAAGTGCTCATGGTGCGCTCGCACGGTCTCGCCCACCGCGCTGCGCTCGTCCATGTGGGCGACGAGGGTCTGGCTATAAATCGGGTGGCTGTGGATGCTGGCGAGTTCGCGTTCGGTCAGTTTTTCAGGATTTTGGCGGAAGGCGCGCAGGAGCTCACGCGAAACGCCGATGAGGCCCACGTCGCACAGCCGGGCACTGGTATTGAGCGCGTGGCGGTCGTCGTCCGTGAAGTGCGAGTCCGCTCCCATCTGCTCCGCGATGGTAGCGATGGCGCGCGTCTGGCCCGCGAGAAAGGGGTCGTAAGTGGCAATGATGCGGCTCCCGAGCTCAAGCGCGTGGTCGTAGCGGCGGCCGAGCTCACGGTTGAGGCGGTCGAGGTCGAAACGTTGCTGCTTCAGCTCGCCCACTTGAGTGGCAAGGGCCGTATTAGCCGTTTGCAATCGCTGGTTCAGGGCGGCGGACTCCTCTGCAAGGCGCTGGTTTTGCACCATGAGCTCATGGCGGCTCACGGCGTTGCGGATGGTGGCGAGCAGCTCTTCGCGAAGCCACGGCTTGGCCAGAAAACGGTAGATTTCGCCCCGGTTGATCGCTTCCACCAGTGTTGGCAGCGAGAGCACAGCGGTGATCAGGATGCGACTCGCCAGCGGTTGAAGGCGCTGGCATTCGATAAGAAACTCCAGTCCCGTCATGCCCGGCATCCGGTGATCGGAGATAACCGCAGCGAAGCTGCGCTCCTGCATAAGATCCAGGCCGCGTGCAGCGGAGGAAGCCGTGACGACGGTATGGCCCTGCCGCTCCAACACTTCCTTGAGGGACGCGAGCAGGATGCCGTCGTCCCGCCGCCTTCGGTCGTGACGCCGGCCGCAGCCCTGCCAGTTGCCTCCGGTGCGACGACCGCAACGAACTCCGGCCCGTGGCGCGTGGCCGTCAACTTGGAGGGCACGGAGCAGGCGGGGCAGAGCAGTGTGGCGGTGCAGATTGTCATCGTGATGACCCTGCTTACGCTGGCGCCCTCGCTCCTGATGATGATGACGAGCTTCACTCGCATCGTGATCGTGCTCGGCTTTGTTCGCACCGCGCTGGGCGTGCCGAGCGCTCCCGCCAACCAGATCGTCGTCGGCCTCTCGCTGTTTCTCAGCCTGTTCATCATGGGCTCACTGCGGGCCTTTGGCGTGATGCTCGCGCTGCCCTCGTTCGGGGGTCGCGGCCTGCCCATGCCGATCCGGGCCGCACTGGCGATGCTGCTGGGCGGATTGCTAGCCAACATCGTGCCGACGGGCGGCACTGGTTTCTCCGGGGGTGCCGGGGCACTGGCGCTCGCGTCGGCCCACGAGGTGGTGCTCGGGCTGGCGATGGGCTTCGTGGTGCGGACGGTGCTCTCGGCGGCGGAACTGGCAGGCCGGATTATTGCGGGAGAAATCGGGCTCGTGGCCGCGCCTGGCTTCGATGTACCGGTGCCCGCCCAAGAACCGCTGCCGTCGTTCATTGGGCTGTTTGCCGGGATGATGTTTTTTCTGCTGCACGCGCACGAGGGCGTGCTGGCGGCGTTTGCCCGGAGCTTTGAGCTGGCACCAGCGGGTGCGGGCGCATTCAGCGCGGCAGCGGGCGGGACGCTGGTCTTCGCCGTGTCGCAACTGCTGGAGCTGGCTCTGCGGATGGCCGCACCGTTCATTGCGTTGAACTTTGTCGTCACGCTCGGCTTCGCTATTCTCGGCCGAGCGGTGCCGAAAATGAACGTGTTTATCGTGAGCTACGCCCTGCGCTCCCTGCTCGGCCTGCTGCTGCTCGCTGGGGCCGGTGCGCTCATCGCCCAGTATCTCAGCGGCGCATTTGAGAGGATGCCGTGGCAGATGCTCGAGCTGGTGCGGCACCAATGAGCGATGGGCCTGGGGGGGTCGGGCCGCCGTTTCAAATAAGTCCCAGCTTCATCTTGCCCTCCTCACTGATCATGGACTGATTCCAAGGCGGGTCCCAGGTGATACGGACATCAGCTAGGC
>JBAXLL010000040.1:0-10626 GCA_037134835.1 Verrucomicrobiota bacterium | reverse complement strand
GGCATTTCTGGATCGACTCCTTGAACGTCCGGCCGATGGCCATCGCCTCGCCGACCGATTTCATCGCCGAGGTGAGCGTGGCGTCGGCCTCGGGAAATTTCTCAAACGTGAAGCGCGGGATCTTCGTGACGACGTAGTCAATCGTCGGCTCGAAGCTCGCCGGCGTGAGCCGCGTGATGTCGTTGCGCAACTCGTCCAGCGTGTAGCCCACGGCGAGCTTGGCGGCGATCTTGGCGATGGGGAAGCCGGTGGCCTTCGACGCGAGCGCGGAGGAGCGCGACACGCGCGGGTTCATCTCGATCACGACCTGCCGGCCGGTCTGCGGATCCACCGCAAACTGGATGTTGGAGCCGCCGGTCTCGACCCCGATCTCGCGGATGACGGCAAACGACGCGTCCCGCATCGCCTGATACTCCTTGTCGGTGAGCGTCATCGCCGGCGCCACGGTGATGGAGTCGCCGGTATGGACGCCCATCGGGTCAAAGTTCTCAATCGAGCAGATGACGACACACTGGTCCTTGTGGTCGCGCATGACCTCCATCTCAAACTCCTTCCAGCCGAGCAGGCACTCCTCGACGAGCACCTCGTGAACGGGGGAGAGATCGAGGCCGTTGGCACAGATGCGCTCAAATTCCTCCCGGTTGTAAGCGATGCCGCCGCCGGCGCCACCGAGCGTGAACGACGGGCGGATAATGAGCGGAAACACCCCGAGAAACTCCGCCGCCGCCCGGGCCTCCTCCATCGTTTTGACCGTGCGGGACTTGGCCACATCGAGACCGATCTTGAGCATGGCTTCCTTGAACAGCTGCCGATCCTCGCCCTTGGCGATGGCGGCGGGCTTCGCCCCGATCATCTCGACCCCGTGTTTTTGCAGGATGCCGGCAGCGTTCAGATCCATCGCGAGGTTGAGCGCAGTCTGGCCGCCGAGCGTGGGCAGCAGGGCGGAGGGCTTTTCCTTGGCGATGATTTTTTCCAGAATCTCAACCGTGAGCGGCTCAATGTAGGTCACATCGGCGAACTCCGGGTCGGTCATGATCGTGGCCGGGTTGGAATTGACGAGGATGACGCGGTAGCCCTCCTCGCGCAGGGCCTTGCAGGCCTGCGTGCCGGAATAGTCAAACTCGCAGGCCTGCCCGATGACAATGGGGCCGGCACCGATGATGAGAATGGACTTGAGGTCGGTACGCTTGGGCATGGACGTGGATTTCGACGAGGGTTGCGGTCGGGCAATCACGCCGCAAGCGGAAAGGGAAATGGCGGCGAAGACTGAGGCCCTGTCCCCGAAACGGCAAAAGGCGGGCGAATTCGCGCGCCGACATTATAACCCCATCATTACCAGCATCAGTAAAAACAAGATGACACAGGCCAAGTTGAGCAGCGTGGCGAGAGGAGGGCGACCGCCCCGGAAATAGATCACCATGCGCGCCACAATGAACAGCGGAAGGAGGACAACGACGCCTGTTTCAAGCACGCTGTTGCCTATTTCTGCCAGCCGGGCTGCATGCGCGGCCCTCGACGCCGATGGCGAACCCGGCAGCGGCTGATATTCGCTGACCCGCGTGCCGACCGGCAGCGCTTGGGCGATGCTGGAGGTCGGCTGGGAGGTGCCGAACTTGACCAGCCTGTTGCCAATGCCGTGGCTAAACTGGATCAAGGTTCCGTCGGCAAAAACAACGTAACCGCCCCAATCACCATACGGGCTGTCATCCCGCCAAGTGCCGTCGGACTGGAGGCCACGGGTCCATGCTATGGGAGTCTGGGAGGGCAAGTCCTTGAGATGTGTGCCGGGCGGAAAAAGCGCGACGGCGACCGCCAGCGGCGCGCTTTGGAACTTGGGGTTGATGGGTGCGATCGCGATGCCGGGCGTGGGGTTCACTATCGTGGCCGGCTGCGAATATGACATCGTCCTGTCCTTCCAGGGATCATAGGCCGGGTCCGCACGCGAAAGCCAAAATTGCGGGTTGGTCATCATCCTGTTGCGCGCGAGCTGGGCGGCGACCGCATAAATATCGGGCAGTTTGCCCGTATACAGAACACCGGGCTGTTCCGTCTCCTCGTTAATCATCGTCTGTCCGATCTGGTGGAGGTGGCCTCCGTCCACATTGCGGGAAATCCCTAACCAATGCTGGCCGTCATCGAAAAATCCACGAAACCCCATGTCCGCCATGAGCACGCCGAGCAACACGAAGGAGAAAACTTGCGCCGCTCCGCGTTGGGCACGGCGGCGCGGGCTATTTGGAACTGGGGCGGAGTTCACGACGGCGGCAGATTCGCACACGCACCCGGCGACGACAAGCCGGGAAATGCCACGCGCA
The DNA here is from genome assembly GCA_037134835.1 of Verrucomicrobiota bacterium. GTDB lineage: Bacteria > Verrucomicrobiota > Verrucomicrobiia > Opitutales > Opitutaceae > CAIYUN01. The sequence continues at coordinate 8,311 of JBAXLL010000040.1, read as the reverse complement.
ATCGCGACGCGCGCGTTGACGCGCTGCGCGCAAATCTCAACCCTGTCCATCATGCCGTCCAAACCCATTCCCGGCTCGACCGGGGAAGTGCTCACCTGCCTCCCCTCGCCCTACCTGCCGCATCCCGCGACCGGGCTGCTCTATCTGCCGCGTTTTTTGGCGAAGTGCCACTACGTGAAGGAGCACGGCGCACTGCCGGCCAGCTACGCCAAAAACTTCAAGCGCGGCCTCGACCGTTTCCTCTGCCTGCACCTCGGGATTGATCCTGCCGCGGTCGAGCAAATCGTCCGCGAATCGGCGACCGACGCGGAAGTCGAGGCCGGGCTGAAACGGCTGCTTCCCGCCGAGGTGCGCGCCGCCCAATGGAACCGCGAGCTCGTGCAGAAGGGCATGACCGAGGCCGGCCGTATTTTTCTCAAGGAGGCGCTCACCGCCATGGGTTGCGCCGACCGCGCCGACGAGATCAAGAGCGTGCCCGACCTCATCGAGTTCGACGAGGGGCGCATCGTGTGAGGATCTCCGCCGGGCCGTTTCAAGCTGGCGGCGCGGGGTGGGACCGGTTTGCTCAACGGATATGACCGGCGAGCTTCCTTCCAGCCTCATCACGGGCATCAGCTTCATCGGCTGCGGCGGCGGCGCCGTGAAGGCGCTCGGCGGATTTCGCAAGCAACACCACACCGTGCCCGACGCGGCCAATGCGGTGACCAACGCCTTTCTGGGAAAAATCTGCGAGGGCGAGCTGGCCGCGACGGCGGAAACCCTGTTCCAGGCCGTGCGCACGGGGCTGGGCTACCGGCGGAAGGATGTGGCGCTGAGCGTGACGAGCCCGCTGGCGGTGATGACGGCGAAGGATTTCACCGTCGAGATCGCCTTCGCGCTGGAGGAGGCCGACCCCGCGCGCTACACTGTGACGACCACCCTCCAGGCACTGCGCAGCAAGGAGCTGGCGCACACGGCGGAATTTACCGCGATTTTCGCCGGCAAATTTTCGGAAATCTCCTTTGCCTTGAAAAAGGGCACACGGGTCGAGGCGGTGGTGGACGCGATCGAGGCACTCGACGGCAAGGACGGGCTGCGCGTGAGCTATCCTTCGGACTGCCGCGAGTGCGAGATCGCCGTCGCGGGCGTGGACGCGCGGGTCCGCTGCACCGGCGCGACGCTGGAGATGGTTTTCCCGCGCTCCGCAGGGCCGGCAGAACTGATGGAAGGCTTCGCGGCGGTGCGCGGGGCGTTTGCGATCAACAAGACGCTGGGCGGACTGATCGGGTGAAGCAGGAAGCCAGGAATGGATACTCCTGGTTTCTTGGTTTCCTGCTAAAAAATGACCGGGTTTCCCAAAGGCTCACTTGATCATGTCGGCGACAAAAGACCGTTCCTCGACCAGCTCCTTGTTCGTCGCGGCGATCTTCGCCTTGGCGAAGTCATCCATCGCATAGCCTGTGATGACCTCGTAGCTGCCGGGCGTGGTGGTGCGGACGGGCATGCCGGCCCAGACATTGGCATCGAAGCCGTAGAGCCCGTTGCTCTTCACGGCGACGGAATGAATCGCGCCGGGCGTGACGAGCGAGCGGACATGGTCCACGAGGGCGTTGGCGGCGGAAGCGGCTGACGACGCGCCGCGCGCGGCGATGATGGCCGCCCCGCGCTTGCCGACGGTCTCGCAGAACGGACCCTGCAGCCAGGCGGTGTCGGTGATGACGGCGGGAGCGGGCTGGCCGCCGATGGTCGCATGGGCAAAGGCGGGAAACATCGTCGGACTGTGGTTGCCGTAGATGAAAATATTTTCGACGGTGGTGAGATCGACGCCGGCTTTCCTGGCGAGCTGGGTCTGCGCGCGGTTCTGGTCGAGGCGGACCATCGCGGTGAAGCGGTCGGCGGGCAGGCGCTTGGCCTGCGAGGCGGCGATCATGCAGTTCGTGTTGGCGGGGTTACCGACGACGGCAATCCGCGCGTCGGCGGCGGCGACGGCGTCAATGATCTGGCCCTGCCCGATGAAAATCTTGCCGTTATCCTTGAGCAGGTCGGCGCGCTCCATGCCGGGGCCACGGGGCTTGGCCCCGACGAGCAGGCACCAGTTGGCGTCCTTGAAGCCTGCGGCGGGGTCGGAGGTCTGGACGATGCCCTTGAGGAGCGGAAAGGCACAGTCGTCGAGCTCCATGGCCACGCCCTCGAGGGCCTTGAGCGCCTTCTCCACGGGGGCCTCGATCAGCTGGAGGATGACCGGCTGGTCGGGGCCGAACATCGCACCGGAGGCGATGCGGAACAGGAGGGAGTAGCCGATCTGGCCGGCGGCTCCAGTGACAGCGACACGGATGGGGGATTTCATGGGAGGGAAAAAATGTTTGAACCACGGAGGCACGGAGAGCACGAAGTAAATTCGGCGGGATGCAAATGTAAGGGCGACTGGTTCAGGGCATAAATTTAATGCGGTTCTCTGTGTTCTCCGTGCCTCCGTGGTTCAAAAATCACTCAGCGGAAGCGCGGCGCGAGGGCCGCGTGGATTTCCCGGACCAGGCTCTCGGTCGTCGGCCAGTCAATGCAGCCGTCCGTGATGCTCACCCCATGGCGCAGCTTTTCCCTCGGCTGCGGGAAGGGCTGGCTGCCGGCCAGGAGGTTGCTCTCGATCATCGCGCCCATGATGGAGGCGTTGCCGGCGGCAATCTGAGCGAGCAGCGCTCGCATCACCTCGGGCTGCCGCTCCGGCTGCTTGGCGGAGTTGTCATGCGAGCAGTCCACGAGGATGGACTTCGGGAGTCCGGCCTTGGACAGGAGCGCCTCGGTCTGCGCGATGTGCGCCGCCGACCAGTTGGGGCCGGCGGAGCCGCCACGCAGGACGACATGGCAGTCGGGGTTGCCGCGCGTGCCGATGGCGGCGGCCGTCCCGTCGAGGCTGATGCCGAGGAATGTCTGCGGCTGCGCGGCGGCCTTGATCGCGTTGATGGCGGTCTGGATCGAGCCGTCGGTGCCGTTCTTGAATCCAATCGGCATGGAGAGGCCGCTGGCCATCTGGCGGTGCGTCTGCGACTCGGTCGTGCGCGCGCCGATGGCGCCCCAGCACACGAGGTCGGCCATGTATTGCGGTGTGATCGGATCGAGAAACTCCGTGGCCGTCGGCAGCCCGAGGTCGAGCATCTCAAGCAAAAACGTGCGGCCGAGGCGCAGGCCGGCGGCGATGTCGTGCGAGCCGTCGAGGTGCGGATCCATCACCAGCCCCTTCCAGCCGACGGTGGTGCGCGGCTTTTCAAAATACACGCGCATCACGATCATCACGCGGTCGGCAACCTCGCGCGCCAGCGCGGCGAGGCGTTGCGCATATTCGCGCCCGGCCACCACGTCGTGGATCGAACACGGGCCGACGACGAGCAGCAGCCGTTTGTCATCGGTAAAAATGAGCCGGTGGATGTCGCGGCGGGCGCGCACGACCAGCTCCGCCTGCGCGTCCGTCTTCGGCCGCTCGGCCAGCAGCGTGGCGGGTGACGGCAGCGGTCGGGTCTCAACGACATTGGTGTCGGATGTTTTCTGCATGAACGTTCAACCTTGGCAGGAGGGACGGGCGTTGCGCAAGTCTGGGCAGCATGGGAAACCGACGGCCACCGCAGACCGACCCTTGGCATTTGGGCAAAAAGTTGCCCGGTCGCCTACCCCTAAGCGACCGGGCATTTGCTTTCTTAGTTACCCCAAAACTCCCGCTAAGCGGGAGAAGTGGAGAAATTGGAATGGCAAAGAAGTAGCTTTATTCCATGCTGCGTCAACAGAAAGCTTGGTCAAAAAACTTAAATTGCTCTTGGATAACATAATAAACTCAAATAATTTTTCGCCTTCGCCCGCCGGCTGGCAGCATCAATGGTCGCCTGCGGCGGTCTTGTGCATCCGGGGAGAGGATGCCCTGGGCTTCCTGCAGGGGCAGTTCTCGCAGGATTTGCAGCCGAGGACCATCGCCTCGCAGGTGTGCTATGGTCTGTGGCTCAACCACAAGGGTCGGGTGCTGGCCGACAGCTTTACCCTCGTGGCGGGATCCGACGAGGTGTGGCTGGTCAGCTATTTGTCAGTGGCGGCGGGCATCCGCGAATGGCTCGAAAGCCATGTCGTTGCCGACGACGTGACCATCGAAGACCAGACGGCGGCGTGGCGCGGGCTGGCGCTGGCCGGCCCGCACGCTCCCGCATGGCTATCGTCGGTGGCCGCCGGCGGGCCGCCGCCGTCAGGGCAATTTGTGCGGATGGCGGGCGGATTTGTTTTCCGTGGCCGGCGCAGCGCGGGGGAAAGTTGGGAGTGTCTAGCGCCCGCCGCGTCGCCGCCGCCGGCGTGTGCCGTGCTCCCGGAAATCTCCGCCGCCACGCTCGAGCTGATGCGCCTCGCCGACCGCCTGCCGGCCGTGCCGGCCGACCTCGGGCCAGGCGACCTACCGCACGAGGCCGGGCTGGAGACCACGGCGGTTTCCTACACCAAAGGCTGCTATGTCGGGCAGGAGGTGATGGCGCGGCTGCGGACCGGGAAAATCCGCCGCCGCCTTGTGCGCGTGTCCGGCCCCGGCCCGGCCCCGGCGCGCCTGGTTCCGCTTTTTCAGCAGGATAAAAAAATCGGCGGGCTGCGCTCGGCCGCAGCGGACGGCCACGGCGGTTTCCTCGGGCTGGCGATGCTCACCCTGCTCGGCCTCGACCCCGCCGCGCCGCTGGCCCTGGCGCCCGGCGCGCCGGCGGAAATTCGCACGCTGGATCACCCGGCTAGAACGACCCCGTGAACGTGCGGACAAACCTGTCCACGTAAGCGGTCATCCAATCGTGCAGCCACAGGAAATGTGCCGCCCCGGCGATCGCGAGCATCGGCCCAAAGGGCACGTGGGTGCCAAAACCCAGCTCAGCGGGCTGGCCTTCCGGTGACTCGGACGGCAACACCAAGGCGGATTTTTTGCCGGAAATTTTTTGCACCAGTCCGGCGATAACGACCCACACCGTGCCCACAACCGCGCCGCCGAAAACGGCAAACACCGCGCCCTGCCAGCCGGCAAACGCGCCGATCGCACCGACGAGCTTCACATCGCCGAAGCCCATGGCCTCCTTTTTGAGCGCAGCCTCGGCCAGCACGGCGATCCAGACCAGAAGGCCCGCGCCGATGAGCATCCCCAGCATCGCGTCGCCGCCCGAGAGCAGATTGGCCAACAGGCGCCGGTCGCTGGCGGTGTGGTCGTGCAACGCAGGCACAAAAACCGACAGCATGACCCCCGCCAGACCCAGACCGATGGTGAAGCGGTCGGGGATGATGAAATGGTCGAGGTCAATGAAGGTCGCCGCCACCAGCGAACTCATCAGCACCCAGCCGCACGCCGCCTTGGCCGGCGGAAACAGGAGCCAGCACGCGAGGAACAGCCCGCCGGTGAGCGCCTCGACGAAAACGTAGCGGAAGGAATAGGGCCGTCCGCAGCAGCGGGCCTTGCCGCGCAGAATGAACCAGCTCAGGATCGGAAGGTTGTCGAACCATGCGATGGGCTTGCCGCACCCGCAGTGCGAACGCGGCGTGACAATGGATTTTCCCGCCGGGATCCGGTAGATGCAGACGTTGAGAAAACTGCCGACGATGGCGCCGAACAGAAACGCGAACGTGGCGAAAAACCACGGGAAGGCGGCGTTGGTGGCAGCGAGTTCTTTCAGCATGGCGCAAGGCCATTCGGCCCGTTGTCCTAGGAAAGTCAAACGCGGTCGCGCAGGGTAAAGGGCGTTATTAAGCTTCAGCCCTTCCACGCTTCCGCGCTCTGTTTTCTGACATCTGACATCTGACTTCTGGCCTCTGGCATCCTCCCTCCCGCTTAAGCTCTTCAGCTTTCAGTTTTTAAGTCCTTCCGCTCCTCCGCGCTTCCGCGATCCGCCCTCCTGTCTCCTGACTCCTTCCATCCTGCCTCCTTCCAAACGCTCCGCGAAAACCGGTTGCAACCCGTCCGCCGCTGGCGCAGAACCTGCTGAATTCTTTCCCGCCATGCTCCGACTTTCCCGACCCGCCTATCTCGCCAAAATCGCCGGCATGGCGCTCGTGTTTCCGGCGCTCGCCCAGGCCCATCCCGGCCACGACGGCCATGAGCTCACGTGGGATTTCAGCGCCGGCCTTGTCCACCCGCTCACCGGGCTGGATCACATTCTGGCCATGATCGCCATCGGCCTTTGGGCCGCGCAGCTCGGCGGACGCTCGCGTCTGCTCGTGCCGGCGGCGTTTGTCACCATGATGGCGTTCGGCGGCGTGCTGGGCCGCGCGGGCCTCGGCCTGCCGGGGATCGAGCAGGGGATCGCGGCCTCCGTACTCGTGCTCGGGCTGCTGATCGCCGCCGCCGTGCGGTTGCCCGTGGCGGCGGGCATGACCCTGGCCGGCATCTTTGCGATTTTTCACGGCCTCGCCCATGGCACAGAAATGCCCCCGCATGCCGGCGCCATGACCTATGGGGCCGGCTTTGTCACCGCCACCGCGCTCCTGCATGCGGCCGGCGTGGGCCTGGGCTGGCTGGCCGGGAACTGCTCGGTCCGGGCCACGAGGTTCGCCGGCTGGGGCCTTGCCACCGCCGGGGTGGTTTTGTTCGCGAGGTGAGCCGTCACAGCTTGCGCGGGTCGCAGGCGAGGCGAGGAAACCGCGCGGCGAGGATTTTGCGCATCTCACGCAGTCCGCCACGCAGCCGCACGCCATCGCGCGCCACCAGCTTGATGCTCCACCCGCCGCGCCGCAGCTCGCTCACACCCAGCCACAGGCCGTCGCCGTGCAGCGCGCCCACCGCCACGCGCCACCCGGCATCGCCGCCGTCCGGCAGCGCGGAGGCCACGAGCACGGCATTGCCGAAACACGCGCCCGGCCCGGAGCCGGCGAGCACGGCGAGCGCGCGCAAGTCCGCCCCCGTCTGCTCAAACCGCTCGCGCAGGATGAGCTCGCCGCCTAGGCGCACCTCCGTTTCGAGACACAGCTTCGCCCATTCCCAGGATTCGCCGTGCGCCACGCGGCCGGGTTGGAGCAGGTCGGCGAAGAAAAGCTCCCCGCCCGGCTCGACGGCGATCAGCGTCGTCTGCCGGTAGCTGCAGCCGCGATGCGGCACCAGCGGCTCGGGCATCACTTCGAGCCAGCCCCCGGCGGCGACGGAAAAGCTCTGCCGGCACTCGGCCGTGCCGTCTTTCATTTTGAAAACACGGCTCGCGCTCGGCGTGGTCACGAGCAGGGCCGCGCCGGCGTCCACGGCGATGCCGGACTCCAGCCGGTCCCCTGCGAGAATGCCGGCGGTGGGATTGACGATTTGCACCAGCAAGGTGCCGGCATGGCCGATGCCGACGATCAGACCGTGCTTAATGCCGATGTCGGCCTTGATGACCCCCAGCAGGGGATCCAGGATGAGCGCATTGGTGATGACGAGGTCGAGCGACTCGGCGTCGAGCGCCGTCGGCGACTGACCCATGCCGTCGCGGATGACCTTGCCGCCGCCAAATTTGATCTCGTTGCCGTAGCCGCCGCCCTCGGCGATGAGGTCGCGCTCGACCTGCAAGAAGAGATCGGTGTCGGCCAGGCGCACGCGGTCGCCCACGGTGGGGCCGAACATCTCGGCATACTGGCGGCGGGAGAGCTTCAGACTCATTTTCGATTTTGGGTTTTGGATTTTGGATTGGCGGCAACGACGCGCTTCCGTGTTTCTCCCTGAGGCGCAGCAGCGTCGAGCTTGCCGTTGATCTTGGCCTGCAGGCCGAAGACTTCGCGCAAGCCGGCCAGTGCGACCAGCCCGACCTGCCTGGTGTCGCCGGCCTCGAAACGGACCGCCGTGCCGGCGGGGATGTTGAGACGGAAGCCGCGCGCGGCGGCGCGGTCGAAACGGAGGGCGTCGTTGGTCTCGAAGAAATGGTAATGCGAGCCGACTTGGATCGGGCGATCGCCGGTGTTGGCCACGGAGAGCGTGAGCGTCGCGAGGTTTTGGTTCGCGGGGAGAGCGTCGCCTTTGGCGGGGATGATTTCGCCGGGGATCATTTTAAGAAGGACGGAAGATGAGAAGTCCCAATGCCCCTCTGGAAGGGGACGGTGTAAGTTGGAGAGAGATCGGTGTTCATGTTTAGCTCTTCAGTTTTTTAGCCATTCAGCCTTTATCTAATCGGGTGGTGGACGGTGACGAGCTTGGTGCCGTCGGGGAACGTGGCCTCAACCTGCACATCGTGGATCATCTCGGCGACGCCTTCCATCACGTCGGCCGCCTTGAGGATGGTGGTGCCATGGCTCATGAGGTGGGCGACGGACTTGCCGTCGCGCGCCCCCTCAATGATCTCGTAGGTGATGATCGCGATGGCCTCGGGATAATTGAGCC